>NZ_JAUBQD010000120.1:0-7863 GCF_036701085.1 Microcoleus sp. Pol7_A1 | reverse complement strand
GATCGCGTTTGAGCCAGTCGTCGAGTACATCAAAGATGCCTCTTTCGGTCTGGGCGCGTCCGACTGCGATTGTCATTGCGGTAAAATCCTTTTGCTTGTTAAAAGACTAAGGTTTCTAATTAAAGTTAACATAACTATATATTAGAAGTTCATAATCTTTCAACATAATTAGCAGAAGTTGATACACAATGCCATCGGTCGGTCGCGATCTCGTCAGTGAAACGTGACTGAGGTGGGCTAATTGAATTAAAATTTGGCTTTAAGGCTGTTTAGTTTTATGACTGCAAAAACAACGACCTCGATCGATTCGATCCTGCGCTACCAAGTTGTGGGTTCCCGCCGCTTCAGCAATTACTGGTGGGGGACGATTGTCACCATTGGAGGGACTGGTTTCCTGCTGTCGGGCCTTTCCAGCTACTGGCACGTGAACCTGCTGCCTTTTGCTAACCCGACTCAGCTTGTTTTCATCCCCCAAGGCATCGCGATGGGTTTCTACGGTGTCTGCGGCGTGCTGTTGGCGCTTTACCTGTGGCTGACTGTTCTCTGGGATGTCGGCGGCGGTTACAACGAGTTCGATCGAAAAACTGGTAACATTCGGATTTTTCGCTGGGGATTTCCCGGCAAAAACCGCAAACTTGATTTTACTTGCAAGACATCGGACGTGCAATCTGTGCGGGTTGACATTAAAGAAGGTCTCAGTCCCCGCCGCAGTATTTATCTTAAGCTCAAAGACCGCCGTCAGTTTCCCCTGACTAGAGTCGGACAGCCGATTGCTTTGTCTGAAGTGGAAAATCAAGCTGCCGAATTGGCTCGATTTTTGCAAGTTCCCCTAGAAGGACTTTAGGGATTTTTCATTTTCGATTGGTAATGTCTCGTAGGGTGCGCAATGCGCACCAAATCGATAAATATTGGGTGAGCACGAAGCGGTGCAAATTATCCCTGGTAAATCGATAAATTTAGGGTGCGCATTGCGCACCTTACATCATTGAGTGAAAGTGAAAGTGAAAGTGAAAGTGAAAATACAAATGCAAATGCAAATCAAAATTCAGCGGTGGTTGTTCTCACTTTTAATAATTGGTGCGTTGTTTGTTGGGGGATGCGGTAATTCCCCGGCTGTGAACTCAACTCCGACAGGGAGTCCGGCGGGTGAAAGCATTTCTTTGTCTCCGTCTCCGTCTCCGGCTGTGGTAGCGGCGAGCTCGCAATTTAGCAATTTGCCACGATTGGAAGGAACAGCAACAGTGGTGATGACTGTTAAAGGTGCTCCAATTACGATCGAACTCGACGGCAAAAATGCTCCAATTACTGCGGGCAATTTTGTCGATTTGGTTCAGAAGGGAGTCTACGACGGGCTGGTATTTCACCGAGTCGTGCGGGAACCTCAGCCTTTTGTAGTTCAGGGCGGCGACCCCCAGGGTAAAGACCCTAAATTCCCTGCGGCGCGGCTGGGAACTGGCGGTTTTATTGACCCGAAAACCTCTGCAGAACGCAGGATTCCTCTGGAAATTAAAGCTAAAGGTGCTGCAAATCCTACTTACAGCGCGACGCTACAAGAAGCTGGGGTTAAGGAGAAACCCGTGTTGGTGCACAGTCGCGGGGCTGTGGCTATGGCTCGATCGCAGAGTCCTGATTCGGCTTCTTCTCAGTTTTACTTTACTTTGACCGATGTGCCGTTTTTGGACGGGAGTTATGCGGTTTTTGGGTACGTGAAGCAAGGGATGGATGTTGTGGATAAGATTGAAGCGGGCGATCGCATTGAAAAGGCTACTGTTACTCAGGGCTTGGAAAATTTTAAGGCTGTTAGCTGAAATTAGTCATTAGTCATTAGTCAGCAGTCATTAGTGAATGGATGTTGTTGTTACTGGAATTGGTCTTGTTTCGGGTTTAGGGACTCTGGAAACGGGCTGGAAAAGACTGCTGTCTGGAGAATCTGGAATCGATCGGCATCAACCTTTTTTAGAACTTGAACGGCGACCTTTGGCTTTAATTGGCAAAAAACCTGCCGATTTAATAACTTTAATTCGGCAGGTTTTAGCAGATGCTTTGCAAGATGCTAATTTGATGTGGCCTTTGCCTGATTGCGGGATTGCGATCGGTTCTAGCCGAGGTTTCCAGGCGAATTTGGAACTGTTGGCGAGGGAAGGAAGAGGGAAGAAGGAAGAAGGAAGAAGGAAGAAGGAAGAGGGAAGGGAATTACCGATTACCGATTACCAATTACCGATTACCGATCCTCAATTCGTGAATTTTTTGCCTCACATGGGGGCGATCGCGGCGGCGAGGGCAATAGGCTCCACGGGACCGGTACTGGCGCCGATGGCTGCTTGTGCGACGGGTATTTGGTCGATCGCCCGTGCTGTTGATTTAATCCGCACTGGTGAGTGTCAGCGGGCGATCGCAGGTGCTGTGGAAGCGCCAATTACACCGCTGACTGTGGCTGGATTTAGCCGGATGGGTGCTTTGGCAAACGCTGGGTGCTATCCCTTTGATGAAAATCGGGAAGGGTTTGTGCTCGGTGAAGGCGGGGCTTTATTTGTATTAGAATCGGCCGAGTTGGCAAGCCGTCGTGGCGCTAAAATTTACGGTCGAGTTTCCGGTTTTGGCTTGACAAATGATGCTTGCCATGCTACCGCGCCGGCTCTGGGTGGGAAAAGTGCGATCGCGGCGGTAAATCAATGTTTGAAACATAGCAATTTAGCGGCGGTTGATATAGATTTTATTCATGCTCACGGTACTGCAACTGAGTTAAATGACCGACACGAAGCGCTGTTAATTGAGAAGTTGTTTCACCGAGGAGTTGCTGTTAGTTCGACTAAGGGGGCTACGGGTCATACCTTGGGAGCTT
Organism: Microcoleus sp. Pol7_A1; assembly: GCF_036701085.1. Lineage (NCBI taxonomy): Bacteria > Bacillati > Cyanobacteriota > Cyanophyceae > Oscillatoriales > Microcoleaceae > Microcoleus > Microcoleus sp. Pol7_A1. Next base: position 5,021 of record NZ_JAUBQD010000120.1, on the reverse strand, counting down.
CGGGAGCTTTGGGCGTAGCTTTTTGTTTGATGAGTATTAAATATCAGATGTTGCCGCCTTGCGTTGGAATGAAAAAACCGGGGTTTGAATTAGATTTTGTTCGCTGTGCGCGATCGGCTATTGTCAGAAATGCGGTTTGTTTGAGTTTTGGCTTTGGCGGGCAGAATGCTGCGATCGTTTTATCTCGCGAGTGTTAATTTTTGCAAACTCGGTCGATCGGCATTTAAATTACACGATCTCTCTACAGTTAAAATCTTCTGAGGCGGCCCGGAGAACCCGCCCGCACATCCAATTTAAATCTGAAAAATTGTACAATATTTATGTATTTTAGTCAATAAACTGAGAATTTTGGTGAGATTGCTGGTGCTGCTATGCTACTCTGGCTCTGCATCCCGACCCAGATCCTTGCGTCCAAGCCTGGGATGTCAGAAAATAGAGGCAGATTAAAGCAGCATTGTATTTTATTAACGCACCGATCCCGATCTGCGAAAATAGAAGAAAGAAACTGTTTAAATTAAGCCTTAGGTATTTTCACATGGATCTGGCATCTCATCGATTTATGTCTTATTTTGAACCAGAGGAAGCTGCTCACCTTTGCCAAATAGCTGTTGTGGAGAGTTTTGCTGAGGAAACACTGGTTTTTGAAGAAGGAGAAACAGCAGATTTTTTATATCTAGTTTTAGAAGGTGAAGTCGAGTTTAGCAAGCGGATTGAAAACAAAAAATATCAAACTGTTGCTATCGCTAAGCCCGACGATTATTTTGGCGAACTCGGAGTTTTAGACGGAGAGCCTCGCAGTGCTAGAGCTGTGGCAGTTAGCGGATCGACTTTGGCAAAAATAGGTCGGGAAGAACTGATAGCAACTCTGCAGTTTGCTAAAGGCAGTGCGGTACTGAAAATGTTTAGTTTCATTACAAAAAATTTGCGTGATACCACTGATCAATATGTTAGCCAGTTCGTACACAGACAAAAAATGGTATTGGTAGGAGAAATGGTGAGCACCATTATTCACGATTTCAAAAATCCTTTTACGGGAATTAAACTCTCCAGCGAAATGCTCAAAGAAATGCACCCGGATGAGGAAACTCAGGAGTGGTGCGAACTTATTCAATTGCAGGTTCAGCGAATGTTGGGAATGGCTGAAGAAGTATTAGAATTTTCGCGAGGCAATGCTGTATTACATAAAAAACCAGTTAATCTAATCCAGACGTTGCAGCAGTTTGAAAGGTTGAACAGAGTTTATTTTGAGGCGGCAAAAGTAGATTTGGTCTTACGGGTGACAGAAGTGATAGTGGAAGCAGACGAAAATAAAATTTTGCGTGTTTTGCAAAATTTAGTTGGGAATGCTGCTGAAGCTTTTGGGGGGCGCGGGGGACGAGTTGAGATTATTGTGACACAAAGTAAGGAGTGGGCAGAAATTAGCATTTACGATAACGGGCCGGGCATTCCGGAGGCAATTAAGGAAAATTTATTTGAACCTTTTGTGACTTATGGCAAGCGGACGGGTACTGGATTGGGAACGGCGATTGTTAAGTCAATCGTCGATGCTCACAAAGGGGAAATTACTTATGAGTCGGAGGACGAAAAAGGGACAACTTTTTACATCCGCTTGCCGAAAATAATGGCTTGAGCCGATGAGTTTAATTAGGTAGGAAGATATGTACTTAGGACTTTCTCACTCAGCCTCAGAGACTTGGTTTATGAGTAGATTTTCTGTTACCAAACAATATTTTTATAAGAAACCGGGTTTAAAAGTGTTAGTCCTAATACTGTGTAGGGAGTTGCAGAATGCAGTAGAATTGAATTAACGAAGCGCTAAAAATCTGATGCCAGTTACTATTCAAACCTTACCCACAGAAGTTATCGATTTAATTGCCGCAGGCGAAGTGATTGATTCGATCGCCGCAGCGGTACGAGAATTAGTTGAAAATTCTCTGGATGCAGGCGCAACTCGCATCGTTGTTTCTGTCTGGCCCGAACAGTGGCGGATACAAGTTGCAGATAATGGTACGGGAATGGATCTGGAAAATTTGCAGCAGGCTGCTTCGCCTCACAGTACGAGCAAAATTACCACTGAAGCAGACCTTTACAAAATTGCTACTTTGGGATTTCGCGGGGAAGCTTTGCACAGTTTGGCTCAGTTGGGCTGTTTGGAGGTTTTGAGCCGATCGAATGATTTGGGATTGGGGGATTTTTCGGAAAACCGAGAGTCGGCACAAACCCCCGCCAAATCATCCTTTAACAAGGGGGGAATTGAAAATGCTCGATCGGGCTGGCGGGTAGTTTACAACAACGCGGGCGTTGCTGTGGAGGTGGAAACAGCGGCGATCGCTCCGGGTACGGTGGTGACTGTTGATAATTTGTTTGGCAATTGGCCTGTGCGTCGCAGTTTTTTGTCGGCGGCACAGCAAATGCGATCGATACAATCAATCATTCAGCAAATTGCTATTTGTCACCCGCAGGTTAATTGGCAGTTGCGTCAAGGAAATATCCCTTGTTTGCACGTAACTCCTGGTAGCACAGCGGAACAACTTTTACCTCAATTCGTGCGCGGTGTGCGAGCGAGCGATTTGCAGTATTTAAAGTTAGATGTGCCTGCGAGTCCTGCAAATAATAAAGCAGCAAATTTATTGGTAGAAACTCAACTTGTTGCAGCTACAGTTAAGCCCCATTACCAATTACCCGTTGCCAGTTCCCAATTCCCAATGCCCAATTCCCAGCGTTTGGAGTTAGTAATTGGTTTGCCCGATCGCTGTCACCGCAGGCGACCGGATTGGGTAAAGGTGGGGGTGAACCGGCGAGTTGTGCGATCGCCCGAATTAGAGCAAACTATTCTCAGCGCCTTTGCCCGCACTTGTCCGCGCGATCGCTATCCAGTGTGTTTTGTTCACCTGCAAATCTCCCCCTCGGAAATCGACTGGAACCGCCACCCGGCTAAGGTGGAAATTTATCTGCACGATCCGAGTTTTTGGCAAGAACAAGTTAGCGAGGCAATTGCTCGCGCTTTGCACCTAAATGATGAGGTTTTGCCTGCTGCCCCAATTCCCGAACGAGTGGGAAAATTGCTGAAGGCATCGGAACAAAAAAGTGCTTACAGTGTCGGGATTTCGGCTAAGCAGAATGATGAAGGCAGTGAAGAGGAAAAAGCTAATAAAATAGGATTGATGGAATTGAGGGCGATCGCTCAAATTCACCATACTTACATTGTTGCGGAACATTCCAGCGGAATGTGGTTGATAGAACAGCACATCGCTCACGAGCGCGTTTTGTACGAGCAATTGTGCGCGGCTTGGCAGCTAAAATGTCTAGAAAAACCAGTGATTCTCAGTCAGTTATCGGCGCTGCAAATCGAGAATTTATCCCGCTTGGGTTTGGAAGTAGAAACTTTTGGCGAACAGCTATGGGCTGCCCGCGAAGTTCCTGAATTGTTAGCCGATCGAGATGACTGTGCGGATGCGCTTTTTGAACTCAGTAAAGTAGCAGATTTGCAAGCGGCTCAAGTTGCGACTGCTTGCCGCAGTGCTATGAAAAACGGTACTCCTTTAAATCTTTTGCAAATGCAGAATTTGTTGGATGAATGGCAGCAAACTCGCAATCCGCGCACTTGTCCTCACGGCCGCCCTATCTATTTTGCTTTGGAAGAATCGACTTTGGCTCGGATTTTTCGCCGCAGTTGGGTGATTGGCAAAAGTCACGGGATTTAAAAGTTATTTTGATATCGGATGAAGTTCACGTCAAGCTGGCTCGATTGAAAAAAATCGTGAAGCTTTATTAAAAATAGTGGCTGATTTAGATACAAAAACTTAGAATATATTAAAATTTTAATAATTCACTGTTTTTAATATCTTTTGGGCAACAGGCTTTCTGGCTTGTTCCACAAGAAAAAATTCCTGTATTACCAGAAAAACTTTAATCATACTACAAAAAGCTGCAACAGGCAAGATGCCTGTTCCACAAGAACAAGTACCTGTTTTACCATAAAAAAGGTTAATTATTATACTACAAAAAATGCCGTTTACCCGAATAATCTTTGTTGTGGAACAGGCATCTTGCCTGTTCATGATGTTGGTACAAAAAGTAAATTAAAAATAAATCAATAATAAATATGGATTTTCCGATCGCCCGACAACTATTTTATCGAGAAATAAATCAGCCTGATGGCTCGATTGACCTGGCGAAAGCTGCCCTTTACATGGCTTTGGAAGAATACCCCAATTTGGAGCCCGAAGAGTATCTAAACGCTCTCGACACGATCGCAGATGAAGTGCGCGATCGCCTGCCGGCACAGAATTATCCGCTGCGGATCATTCAAACTATTAACGCCTATTTATACGGGGAGTTGCAGTTTGCGGGCAATGATGCTGATTATTACGACCCCCGCAATAGCTTTTTGAATGAAGTGATCGATCGGCGTACTGGCATTCCGATCTCTTTATCTTTGGTTTATTTGGAAGTTGCTAAGCGCATTGATTTTCCGATGGTCGGAATTGGGATGCCGGGACATTTTTTAATTAGACCGGATTTTGAAGATGCTGGTATTTTTGTTGATGCGTTTAACGGCGGGGAGATATTATTTCCTGAAGATTGTCAAGCCAGACTTTCTCAAATTTACGGTCAACCGATGGAGTTGCAGCCGGCTTTTCTAGCCCCGATCGGTCGCCGGCATTTTTTGGGGCGAATGCTGGGAAATCTGAAGGCGATTTATTTGCAGCAGCGAGATGCTGTGAGGGTACTCTTGGCACTCGAACGGATTTTGCTGCTGTTTCCCGATGCGGCGGGGGAACGGCGCGATCGCGGAATTCTGTACTATCAAGTTGGCCGCTTGGCTGAGGCGCGCCACGATTTGCAACTCTACCTGAGAAATGCTCCGAATGCTGAGGATGCTGCTAGAATTCGCCAATTGCTCGATCGGCTCGATCGGGATATGTTAACTTAAATTCGCTATAAGTAGGTCGGCGAGAAAAAACAAAACTATGTTAAGATACATAAATAAAACTCTAGTTTTAGTGGGGTAACTAATA
>NZ_JAUBQD010000174.1:0-1115 GCF_036701085.1 Microcoleus sp. Pol7_A1 | reverse complement strand
TAGTGGGGTAACTAATATATGGGCGCTCGATTAAGAGTATTTCTGACTCAAAAGCAAGACAAAACCCTATTAAATCTGAGAACTGGGAAAGTACCACAAAAAGTCAAACATCGAGCAGAAGTAATCAGGTTAAATGCACATGGCTGGTATGTGGAGAAAATAGCTGCTCACTTGGGCTGGGCTTCACAAACGGTGAGAGTAGTTTTACATAAATGGGAAAAGTTTGGTATAGAAAGTCTTTGGGAAAAGCCAGGTCGAGGCGGAAAATCGAAGTGGAAAGAAGAGGATATAGAGTTTTTGGAAGAATGCCTTAAAAAAGAACCACGTACATATAACAGTTTTCAATTAGCTGATAAATTAGAAAAAGAGCGCTCGATTAAATTAAGTCCCGACCGATTAAGACGGGTACTAAAAAAAAGGGGATTATTTGGAAAAGAGCTAGTCCAAGTCATAAAGGAAAACAAGACCGCAAAGAACGAGAAATAAAGCAATCAGACCTAGATATGCTGGAATTAGCAGCGGCAGCGGGAGAAATTGACTTAAAATATTTAGATGAATCAGGATTTTGTGCGTGGAGTAAACCGAGTTATACCTATTACAAAAAAGGTCAGCAAAAACGGATACAACAGACTAAAAATCGAGGTCGTAGATTAAGTATTGTCGGGCTGTTTGAACCTTTAAGTAGCTTTGTATATGGTTTGGTAATTGGAGGTGTCGATCGAAAAGCTTATATCCAGATGATGGAGAAAGAAGCCGAAGAAGCTGCCCAAATGAAACGGATTAGAATTATTGTACAAGACAACGGTCCAATACACCGATGTCACGAGGTTAAACAGTTGTGGTCAAAGTGGGAATGTCAGGGTTTATATATCTTTTTCTTGCCAAAATATTGTTCCGAAATGAACCCAATTGAATTAGAGTGGCAACACATTAAAGAAGATGAATTAGCCGGACAAATGTTTGACGATGAATTAGAACTCGCCTACGCAGTAATTCATGGAGTAGAAGTTAGAGGAAAAAGAGGAGATTACCCTACACAACGTATTAAATTCAAGTCCAGTCACCCTACTTAATATTTTGTTACATACTTATGGATTTTCCCGCCGACCTACTTA
>NZ_JAUBQD010000173.1:0-1115 GCF_036701085.1 Microcoleus sp. Pol7_A1 | reverse complement strand
CAAAATTTTCCGGAGAATGATCTTTACGAATGCGACTCTTGTCTTCATAAAAAGTAACATCCAATGTCCAATGTAAGCTATTTTCAATACCCCAATGACTGCGAATTGCTTGAGAAATCTTCTCGGCATTACTGGCTAAACTACTTAAATAAAACCGAACTTCTGTGGTAGTTTTATTCCACAAACGTCTTTCACTTACGACCATCACAACCGTTTTTAATCCAGCCCATAATGATTGATTATGAAGAGGTAGCAACTCCGAGACTGCCACAGTCCAAATTTGTCTTTTTTCAACTCGATGATGCCCAGCTTCTATTTGTTGATAATAGCTATGCTTTCTGCCAGCAAACTCTTCTTTTCTAGCTAATTCAAACCAGTTTTTTACGTCTTTATGAAGAAGTTTTTGATTTCCCTTTAACGCTAAAAGATAATCTCCTTTCTTCTTAATTATGAGCGCTGCTATTTCTTTCTGACATCCCATAGCATCGATGGTTATTATGCTTTCTTCAATTTCTAGCAGCTCTAATAAAGCCGGAATCGCTGTCACTTCGTTGGATTTATTATTGACTTTTTTTTGCCCTAAAACTAATTGATGGGACGCCGACCATGCACTGACTATATGTAACGGTTTTTGGCTTTGATTCCGGTCATAAGATTGTTTCATTGTTTTGCCATCGATGGCTATGACTTCTAGCTCCAATTTTTTGGTAATTGAATTTACCCAACTCAAAAAACACTCTTGAAACTGCTTCGGTTCAAGCCGAGCAAATACTCGACTAAATGTATCATGAGAAGGAATTCCATTCGGCAGTTTCAGGAAACCTCTTAGCCATTCATATTTAGCTTTTCCATAGAGTTCTATTGCTCCCCATCCATCCGCACCGCTGATGACAGCTAGAATCGCAATGGCTACAATATCTATTAGTAAATGCTCTTTACTTCTTTCTATTCTTGGATCGGTCAAGGTCTCAAAATGGTTTAAAAAACTAACGTTCAATAAGTCTGTCGGATTCGATACACCTATTGTTTTTTGTTGGGAAGTTAAAGTCGAAGTAAACCCTTTCGCCATCGATCGCACCTATGAATTACGCACTTGATTTAGCTAAATACTTAAT
>NZ_JAUBQD010000119.1:0-7937 GCF_036701085.1 Microcoleus sp. Pol7_A1 | reverse complement strand
AAATACGTCAATATACTTACACAGAAAAAATCATTTAGGATTGAGCTAGATAGAGAAAATCATTTAGGATTGCTATAAAAGTGCAGCTATGAATTCAGAGCGCACCTACGGCTTAATTTTGCCGCCTGGGTACGCAAAAAATCCCAAACAGCGCTATCCTGTGATTTTTTTGCTGCACGGCGGGCACGGAGACGCGCGCGCTTATCAGGACAAAGCCGCTGTTACTTCTGTGCTTCACGATTTATATAAAAGCAAAAGATTGCCGCCATCAATTGTAATTACTCCTGACGGGAACGACAAGCGGGGTACGAGCCCTTTGTGGGACCCGCAGTATTTTGACGGGCCCAACGGTAAGGTGGGAAGCGCGATCGGCTCCGAGTTAGTGAAAATCATAAAATCGCGCTACAGAACGCTGGAAGACCCCAAATTATGGGCAATGGGAGGACAATCTTCGGGGGGTTGGGGAGCTTTTAATATCGGTTTGCGCTATTTGAATAATTTTAATATTTTGTTCAGCCACAGCGGTTATTTTACAGATCAAAGCGGCAAGGCTAACAGTCCTAAATATTTAGTGGAAAAACTTAGTGTTAAAGATAAACAGCAGTTGCGCGCTTATTTGGATGCCGGGGAAGCAGACGCAGACTTTCTGAGTTCTACTCAACAGTTTCACGAGCAATTAAACAGTTTGGGTATTGCTAACGAGTTTAACAAATTTCCGGGAGGACACGGGATTGTCGGTTCCGATGTCGGTTGGAATTATTGGCACAAGCATTTAGCCGATTCTTTGAGTTATGTTGGAAAACAGTTTAAAATATCACTGGCAACAGAGAAAAATTAGAAAGGTCAACAGTGTTACCCCAAAAAACTAGGATTGGACTCTGGACTGCATCATTTTTAACCGGATTGGTAGGAGTTATTAACCTGCTGTCTGCTGTAACTCCCAGTTTACCCGATCGCCGAAATTGGCTAGAACCATTTTTCCCTTTTCCCGTGCGTGCGGGCGGGCATTTTTTTGCAGCAGTTATCGGATTTATGCTGCTAACTCTGGCAACTAATTTGTTGCGGCGCAAGCGGATTGCTTGGTTGCTGACTGTGGGATTGTTAATCGTTTCTATTGTAATTCATTTAGTCAAGGGATTGGATGTTGAAGAAAGCTTGCTTTCTGGGGTGCTGCTGTTTCAGTTGTTGGTGATGCGGCAGACGTTTACGGCTAAATCCGATCGCCCTTCAATTGCTCAAGGAATCCGGGTTTTGCTGGGGGCTTTGCTGTTTACGCTGGCTTACGGGACGGCGGGTTTTTACATTCTGGATAGGGGTTTTCAAGTTAACGGACAAGCGGTTAATTTTGATTTAGACACAGCTTTGTTCCAGACTTTTGCCATGTTTTTTACGGCGGACAATGCGGGGTTGGTTCCGCAAACTCGCTTTAGTAACTTTTTTGCCGATTCGATTTATGCTGTGGGTACGGTAACGCTTGGTTACGCACTTTGGATGCTGCTGCGGCCGGTGCTGCTGCGAAATTCGGCAAGTATTTCGGAACGGAATAAAGCTCAAGAAGTTGTAGCAAAATACGGGCGGACGACGCTAGCGAGACTGGCCTTGCTTCCGGATAAATCTTATTATTTTAGTTTTTCGGGAAAAAGTACGATCGCCTATGTGTCGAAAGGTAGAGGTGCGATCGCTTTGGGAGACCCCATCGGGCCCGCTGAAGACCGCAAAGAAGCAATTCTGGGGTTTCAAGAATTTTGCGATCGCAATGATTGGTATCCAGCATTTTATCAAACTTTGCCCGACGATCTAGAAATGTATTCTGCTCTCGGTTTTCGAGCGGTGCAAATTGGCGAAGAAGCTATTGTCAATCTCAAAACTTTTACTCTCAAAGGCAAGAGCAATCAAAACTTGAGAACTGCTATCAACAGACTTACAAAAGCCGGTTATCAAATCGAATTTTACGAACCTCCTTTAAGTTCCGAATTGATGCGCCAAATGAAACTCGTCAGCGACGAGTGGCTGCAAATGGTTCAAGGCGCGGAAAAAAAGTTTTCCGTGGGTTGGTTTGACGAGGTATATTTGCGGGAAACTCGTGTCGCAGCCATCCACACTCCAGACGGTAGAATTAGTGCTTTTGCTAATATGATATCGGCGGGAGATGGGGTAGTTGGAGTTGATTTAATGCGGCGTCGCACTGAGGTGGAAAATGGCACGATGGAGTGTTTGTTTGCTTCGATGTTGCAGCATTGTCAAGAATTGGGATATGAAGAATTTGATTTGGGTTTGTCGGCTTTGGCGGGAGTCGGAGAAGCTGAGACATCCGGGCGGTTGGAAAAGGTTTTGATTTATCTTTCGGATCACTTGAGCAAGTTTTATAATTTTAAGGGATTGCACAGTTTTAAAGATAAGTTTGGGCCGCGGTGGGAACCGCGTTATTTAGTTTATCCGAGTTTGGGAAGTTTGCCGGATGTTGTGGTTGCTTTGATTCGGGCCGATTCGGGCGATCGACTTTTGGATTATTTGCGCCCGGGAGGGTAGGCAACGAGCAAAGTTGACTGGTTCCCAGGATCTGCCTGGGAAACCATATCTAGAGGCTCTGCCTCGGCTGCAAAATGGAGGCAGAGCCTCCGGATCTGCGTTACCAGGCTCCAGCCTGGTAACAAGTAAATATCTAAGGGTAAATACACGACTTCCTTTTCGTTACATCCGTTACATCCGTTGCCGAACTTCCTCCCTATGCCAACCCCCGAAGCGGCACGCGCTGCTTTTGCAAAACCTCTGAGTACAGCTTTTCCAACTCAGTAATATTCTGACTGAGAGTGTACCGCTCGATCGCCCGTTGGCGTGCTTTTTGACCGAGCACCATTCCAAACTCAGGATGCTCGCAAAACAGTGGCAGCAAGGTTTGCAACTGACTCCGCACCCGCTGAGTGTTCAAAACTACCCCCGCGCCTTCCTCCAATGCCTCGCCGTCAGCACCCGCATCGGTGGCCAAACAAGCTAAACCGCAGGCCATCGCTTCCAGCAGCGACAGGGACAGTCCCTCCACCAAAGAAGGCAAAATAAATACGTCTGCACCCCGCAGAATTTCGATCCGCCGTTCCTCCTCGGCAACAAATCCGAGCCACACAATGCCATCATCTTCGCCGTAAGACAGTTGGAGCGAGGCGGCTAGGGGCCCGTCGCCCACGATCGCCAATACGTTGCCACGGCCAAAATTGCACTGTTTCCAGGCCTTGAGCAAAGCCTCGACATTTTTCTCCGGAGCAATGCGGCCTTGGTAAACAAAAACTCGATCGGCTTTTAATTGCGACTTCAACCCCGAAGGCCCGGGCGAATACTTAACCGCGTCTACTCCGTTGGGAATCACGGCTACCCGTTCTTCCGGCACTCCCAAGCGCACCAAAATATCCCGCTGAATGTAAGAAAATACGATCGTTGAGTCGTAGTGAGCCAAAAACGGAGCGTACAGTTGATACATCAGATGTTGGGTTCCCGATGTCAAATTCCGCAATTTGCGATCGAACGGGGGGTGAAAAGTCGCCACCAGAGGCAGCTTCAATTCTTGACAAATTTCCGGCAGCAAAAAGTCTAGAGGCGAAAGCGTCAGGGAAGCGTGAACAACATCGGGTTTCAGCCGCCGCAGAGATTTCATCAGCACTGTGCGGGACTTGAGAGTGGGAATCGTATAAATTTGCGATTTGTAGTGACAGGGTAAAGAGACTTCGTTGCAACTCGCGGGCGAAAGCGAATTGGTATATGAGGTTTGAGCAATTGCTTTTCCCCATGAACCATTTGCCATGCTCCACGCCGTATTGTTCCTGTCGAGCGGGCCCGCTTCTTGGGCAAAGTGCAGGAAACTGACCTGGTATCCCCGGTCTAACAGTGCGTTGGTGACTTCCCTGGAGTAAGTGACGTTACCGCAAAAAGGTGATTTTTTTCCTAGCCAAGCGATGTGCATTCCAGTAAATCAGAGTTTGTTATTTTTTAGATTCGATCGACTTTGCTATTACTGCTACGGAAAATATACCAGGTTAAGACACCGCCAGCCATCGCTAATCCTGCTAAACCCAAAAATACTGTCGGCAAGCCCAGAAATGTTTCGGCTACCCCAGCCAAAGCCAACGGTAAACTCAAAGCGATATTAGTCGCATTGTTTTGCAGCCCGAAGACTTTTCCCCGCATTTCTTCTGGGGTTTCTGCTTGAATTGTAGTCTGCATCGGCACTCCCACCAATGAGGCAAATAAACCCAACAGGGTAATGAACAGCACCGAGAGCCACAAATGGTGTGTAAATGCAGAAAGGCCCATCAGAGCAAGTGCCATGCCGATAGAGCCGATTAAACTCAGTTGGGAGTGAGAAAATTTGTGGCCGAGATAGCCGACTGTCGTCGCCCCACCAGCCATGCCGACGCCCACCGCAGCCAGCAAAAAGCCAAATTGCGACGCTTTCATACCCGGGAGGATTTCTGCCAGCCGCACCGCTAGAACTGCCAAGGCTGCAAAAATGGAAAATAGAATAATTAGTTGAATTAAAGCATTGCGGACTTTCGGTTGATCGTTGATGTAACGCAGGCCCTCTCGCAAATCTGCTAGGGGATGTGGCGGTTCGTGTTCGGCATCGTTTTTTTCGCCTGTTTTCATCGACAGCAACAGCACTCCGGCGAAGGCGTAACTTCCACCTACTACTAATTCTTTGCCGATGCCGAGTCCCCCGCCGAGGTTGGTAAATAGGGTGTCGGCTAAAGCTAGTAAGGGTTCTCCGACTGCAAAGCCAATAATCACCGAACCCATCATGGTTGTGGTGTAGAGGGAGTTTGCCGAGAGCAGGTGGCGGCGTTCCACAATTAAAGGAATCACTGACTGTTCTGCTGGCGCGAAAAATTGAGTTAGAGTCGAAACGAGGAATGTCACTAGCAGCAGCAAGCAGAATCCGAGCGGCAGTTGACCGAGTTCCCACCCGTCAGAGAGCCACAGCAGCACGGGTAATGTTAAAACGAAGGCTCCCCGCAGCAGGTTTGTGGCTACGAGCACTGCTTTTTTCGACCACCGATCGACATACACGCCTGCGGCTGCCCCGAACAGCACTGCGGGAATGGTAAAGGCGATCATGATTGCCGATACCCACCTGCTGATGGTTTGATCTGGCGCTTGAAAGCGGCTGGCCACGAGGGCGATCGTCAGTACGAGATAAACTTTATCTGCTAGTTGGGAAAAAACTTGCCCGCTCCACAGTGCTAGAAAATTTCGGTTTTTCAGAACTGGCAGAAATGCTGTTTCTTTTTCGGAAGTTTCGGCTAATGCTTCCGAACTCTCGGCTGCTGGGTCTGCTGTTGCCAGCGGGGGGATTGCTTCGGGTTCTTGGCTTTTGCCGTTGCTTGACTCTGTTTCTTTCGTTATGGGATATTTATCCATTTCTGGGTCTTCGACGTTGATCCGTCGATCGGCCAAGGCGGGTTCCGAGCGAAAATCGGGAAAATTTTCTCGTTCTTCCATTTTGTGGTGGGTCACAGCTAAAACAGATATTGTCAAATCAGAATCGGACAGTCGTATCATAGGATTTGGGGTGGCTCGCCTGGGATAGTGGAGGTTGGGGGAATGGGGATTTAAAATTGAGGTGTTAACCCCTAAGTTTATTAATAATCTCGTAACTTTATCTCTATCTATTATCTGATGTCGCAACAACCTTGAGAATTTACCTGAAAAGGCCGGCAGGTTCGGATATCCCGCAGGCTGGGGGTGCGATGTACGATCGTTCGTTCACTTATTTAACTAAACACTCAAAATTTAAAACTCAAAACTCTCTAAGTAGGTATCGATCGAGCTTCCCGATCTAATCGTGCAACCTAAATGATACTGGGCATATTGCCGCAAAATATTTTCTACTGATACCCAAGTTGTTCGATCGGCAATCCCCTCTTCTAGTTCTGGACTAGCCAACTGTTGCAGCGCTGCTAATTCCTTAGCATTAATCAAGAAGTTTGTCAAGTGTTTGCTGCCATTCGTTTGCCGGGAACGAGAAGCGGATTTGTACAAGGTGCCGGTTTCTGAAGAGAGTTCTGCCTCTAAGTTAGCTAGTTCGGACAAGCTGAAGGTTCCCCCAGAGGGTATACTAAACCCGGTTTGCCAGTTCGGATCGCTGAAATTTGGGATCAGCGGGCGTCTGGTGGCGCAGCAGACTTGGACTTGGGGCGCGAGGCCTGCTAAGGCTAGCAGGTGAAAAATGCCGTGGCTGAGGTGGGCGACAAGTACGGCGGCGGATTGGATTTCTGTGCGATCGGATAAACGCTCCAAACGGCTCAAATGTTCGCCCAGCAACCAAAAGAGTTCTTCTTGGGGTTCATCGGAAAGGGCGCTGGCGATCGCCAATTCGGCCAGATATTGCGCGGCTGAGAGTTTCCCGAGGTTGCGGCTCAAACCCGGATGGGATTGTACGGTGTCGGCTTGGGTAATTTTGTCGAGCGATCGGCCTTTGGCAATTAGCAATTCGTTGACAACAAATAATTCGCTTCTACCGCCAATGGTCGATCGCTGTTTGCGAACACCCGGTGCTACGGCTCGAATTAAGCCGAATTCCCGCGTCAAAACTGTCAGCACTCGATCGGATTCGCCGATCGGTGCACTCTTAAGATTGATTCCAGTTGCTTTGTAAGTTCGAGTCACTCGATTTTAGATTTTAGATTTTAGATTTTAGATTTACTTCGGACAGTTTCATTTTCCTTGTTGGTCGATCGACCTGGAACAGTCATTCTACAGTTGGCAATCAAAAACTGTCCGAAGTATTGTTATTAGACAGTAGCAAAAACAGTCTAGGACGCAGAACTTTTAGTTGTAGGGTGCGTAAGGGCGAACCAATTCCCAATTAGCCATTACCAATTAGCCATTGCTAATGACTAATGACTAATGACTAATGACTTTTATCTAAATTATCGCGCTGGCGGAGTAATTCAGGGCCGCGAGAAGTCCCCAAACGAGTTGCCCCAGCTACTACCAAATCTAGAGCTTGTTCGTGAGTGCGAATTCCGCCGGCGGCTTTAATCCCGATCCTGCCCTTAATAACTTCGTTCAGCAGTCGCACATCGTCAACTTTCGCCGGGCCAAAAAAGCCAGTGTTGGTTTTGATGTAAGCCACACCAGCTTCCATGCAGATCTCAGCCGCTAATTGTTTTTCGGCATCCGAAAGCAGCGAACTTTCGATAATTGCTTTGATGGTGAGATTAGTTTCTTCGCAAATTTGGGCTAATTCCCGGTGGAATTGGTCGATTCTTCCAGCTTTCAACAATCCTAAGTTAACGGAGACATCTAACTCTACGGCTCCATTATCTGCTGCTTCTAGAGCTTCGTAAAGTTTCACCGTTGAAGTCGAAGCACCGGTGGGAAAACCTATAACTGTACAGACTTTGGGACGTTTGCCGTGCAGCAGCTCAACTGCTTGTCTGACGTAGGCGGGATACACGCAAACTGTGACAAAGCCAAATCTCTCTGCTTGTTGGCAACAGTTTTCTACTTGCTCTGGCGTAGCGGTGGGGTCGATCAGGCCGTAGTCGATCAAGGGGGCAATATCGATGTCTGCCTGGTTTGCAGCCATTATTTTTTTCTCTTTGAGATAACTACTTTATTATTATACAAATAAACGGGATGCGGAAAACTTGCCTCCCTGTCCGGCAGGAATTTAAGCGACTAGGAGGACTTCAGTAAGCGAGTGTTCTTTGATATTTTATTTAAGCAATGCTCTCATAAAACTATTGAGAAAAAACCTATGCTCATTTTTGGTAAAAAGGAAGTGGTGGCTTTACAGTTGATTGTCTAGTTTACCAAATTTGTATCACTCATCTACTTCTTTCTCTTGGCTTCATCATGGTTTACATTGAGAATACCGAGTTATTTGAACAGGACTCGCTGAACTAACCGATCGGCGATCGCTTCAGGAGGCAAAACTTCAACCG
>NZ_JAUBQD010000118.1:0-8066 GCF_036701085.1 Microcoleus sp. Pol7_A1 | reverse complement strand
AAGAATGGTTTTCTCAGATACTAGCTCAGGCACAAATATGATTTTTTGTCAACTTAATTTAGATGCGTTTACCCTGATTGCTGGGGTCTTGGGAGCAAACCTTCGCAAAAACGATTTAAGCTGTGACCACAACATTTTAATAGGATTAAAATCGGGAGAGTAGGGGATAAACAAATAACACTTGCACCTACGCTTTCAATCATTGGTACAATTGAGGTGAGTTTATGAACCGGTAAATTATTCATCACTACTACCGCTCCTGCCCACAATTGAGGGCATAAAAACTTCTCAATAAATACGGCAAATGCTGAACCATCCATTGAATCATTCATCGTCATTACTGCCAGAACTTTTTTCAGACTAATTGCGCCAATAGCTGTGACTTTAGCCCCTCGATAAAATGGTTTGATTCCGCCTACTCTTGTCCCTACCTGTGAACGAGCATGAGTCCTAGCCAAACCCAGCATTATCCCCGTTTCATCCAAAAATACTAGGTTTTCAGCCTCGATATTTTTGATTTTTTCCCAATACTCAACTGTTAATTTTTGTACTCTTTCTGTTCCAGCTTGGCTACTACACCATGTTTTTTTTTAAGATTAAGTCCTAATTTTTGTAAATATCGACACAGTACCGTCCGACTCACCCAATTTCCCGTTCGCTGTAGCAATAATTCAGACAATTCAACCAAAGTAGCATCGGGATACTCGGCTACTAATGCTCTGACTTCTGCTTCTGCATTAGCCAAATGGCTGAATCGGGGTTTTCCCCTCTGCGCAAGGAAGTAAGTTTCCCTCAGTTTGTTGTTGAAGAACCAGTTTTTGAACCAAACTTTTAGTGACACCAAATCGGGCAGCTACTTTTCTCGCTTGACATTTTTTCGGTCAAGTGCGCTGTCACTATTTTTGAGCGGAGGTCGACGGAGTAGGATTTCATTAGCTTTGGCTATCAGATGCTTTCCAGATTATGATTGTACCTCATAACATCGGAAAGTGCTTTATAAAGATAACCACCCTTCAAAACCTTCTGCATTGAGGCTGCCCGTAAAAACAATTGGGGCAATTAAGTCCTTTTTTCCTTTTTGTCGAACGGCTACTAGATTTTCTCTTTTCCCCCGTTTTCCTGACTTTTTACCCCAGATTTTTTTGCCTTTTTTTGACCAGCCTAATGCACAATATTGAAACTCTTCAAATCCTGAATCATCAATAAAAACCCGACTTTGACTTCCCGATACTTTAATCAAGTCTCTCAGATATCTGTAGTATTTCATTCTTGATTCTCGGTTTCTATCCTGGTAACTAAGTTCTTTTTTTTTGAGCAACTTTTATTTTTAAGAGCATAATATCTGGCACTTTGTCTTACCCCAAACTTCTTGGCTCTGTCGATTAATCTGGCATCTGGATTCTCTTTTACATCCTTTTATAAGGCTTGACAATCTAGTTTTCTCTTACGCCTTTTTACCTTTGTGGCTCTAAGATCTGTCCGACCCAGCCACCGATATATCGTTGCCACAACTACCAGAAAACGTCCGGTCGCTTGAGCGATACTACCGCCCTTTTCTACATAATTCACTACTCTTTTTCTCAAATCAATACTGTAAAACATTTTCTTAGGAAATTCACTGTTTTTATTTATTTTAACTCATTTTAAAATAGTGTCATACCTATTTGAAATGACTATAATCTGAATTTCATGATTGGATATATTGCCATTGTTTTACCCTAAGAATAAACTTCACTTGCTTCTGACACAGCCAATATGCCAGCTTAACGCTACCAAATTCCCAATCTCCCAAAACGATCACTTCGTAATCTGACAGTAACTCTAAAACTGGAGCGATCAAGGCTTCTTGTTCGCTAATATTACTACTTCCTTTTTTATCTAGTAGTTACCTGTATAAGGGGATACTTCGTTTCTCCCAGATGATACTGACAACAGTCCGGACAAATTTAAGGTTGGTCAAGCCCTGAGAGAGCCGTATTCTAGGAGCTTTTGGTAGTTTGGGTTTAATTTAATCCAAGTTGGGTCCGATCCAAACATTGCGATAAATAATTCCAATAAATGTTCAATGAGCGCTTTTCGTTTAAATGATGCAATCGAAAATGAAACCACTTCCGCTCTGGATTCCCCCTCGACGGCTCCTTCTTTTCGTATTGTCACCTTCGCTAAATTTAGGGCTGTTAGACTGGCATTAACATGGGCATCTAGGGCATCAATATTGCGAGATTGACTATCCACCATTCCGGTATATTGTCTTGCATCGCGAAAAATAAACTCAATCTGAAATCGAGCGCGATAATAAGCCAAGATGTGGCTGGCGCTCAGATTTACATCCGTTGAGAACAATAGAATGTAACGTTCTTGCCCATCTACGATGCGAACCAAGCAGACTAAGCGGATGCGGCGTTCCAGAGAAACAGACCAGACGACTGCGGTCCACAGTTGCGATTCATCATCGCAGGTCTTAGCTAGGGTGAAATACTCCCTGTTACGCTCTAAAGGGATAACTTTCCCGTCATAGGTTTTCTGACGACCAGGACCCGGACGACGCGGACCTTTGTATAGATATTTCAGGTTGGCATCTTGTCGCAGTTTCCCAATGGAATTCCACCCGAGTTTCACCACGCCATCCACCCATTTCCGTTTGCTGTAGAAGCTATCGGCCACTACATACTGCACTCGTTCGGGCACATAGGTCTGGCAATGGGCGAGATGGCCCAAATAGAAATCGACCCGATTGCCACAGACTTTATTCTCTAGGGCGGCGGCTTTGGCTCGTTCTGATAGCCCAGCTTCCGTCTGTTGGGCTGATAATGCGTAAGCCGTATTCTGTTGCACATCGACCACAGCTACTACCGACCACTCCAATCCCTTCTCCACTTGACCGCTCTTGCCGTTATAGAACCGATCTAGATTGGGCGTATGGCGACCACTTTTTTCATTAAATGTTGCGTCCACCACCAGAAGCTGTACCCCATCTTCACTTCCGTGGGTCTTAATCACATGACTATTCACCGATTCAAATCCGATACCTGCATTCAGATTTCGCCGCATCCTCCGCTCTGACAAAGAACTATAGCGGCTTAAATTGGTGTAGTTCGCTCGGCCACAGACCACGAACAGACTCGTGATGAAGGCGAGGAGAAAAGTCCGTTGCGGTTTGTGAAATGACCCACTGTGGTCAGTGCGTCCGTTAGAATATTCTGTAGGCTATCCATGGCACAGTCTCTTTTGTTGTATGACTGTACTTTAAGCCTTGGATAGCTTTCCTCGCCACTACCCTACCAAAACTGTCCGGACTGTTGACTGAGCATAAATATATTTTGCGTTCGCCCGAAGAGTTCGATCGATCGCCAGTTTCAATGGTTTAGACTTTTTAAACTTTGCTTGTAATATTTCTTTGACAACCGGAAACCATATACTTTCAATGTTCAGGCTATCCAATTTCAGAAATCTTTGTAAGCTGCGCTTCCGACTCTCAAATTGAATCGGATAAGCGATTAAGGTCGCCAGTAATTCGATACTAACTTGACGCATGAGTTTGCAACTGATATACCAGAATTTTCAACGTCAGGTATTCTGCCGATTTGACTTTTTTTATTTTCAGAATTTGGTAAATTGAGGGAATATTATTGTTATAGCATTTATCAGAAAGATGAGGTATGATATAACTGACTTGAACGGAGTGAAAAATATAGAAAGCCAAAATGTTATGCAGCTCTAATTAAATGGAGTGCGAGCGAACAGTCGCTCGACCCACAGCCGTCACTCTAATGACAAATATCAAGGAGTTTAGTAAGTATCACACATTAGTAAAAATGAAAACTTATTCGATTGATTTTAGACAAAAAATTATGGATGTGTACCATAATGAACCGCTGTCACAAAGAGCAATAGCTAACCGTTTTTGTGTAGCCCTAAGTTTCGTCCAAAAATTGGTTAAGCAGTATCGTGAGACCCAAAACATTGCTCCTCGAACTGAGCGATGCGGAGTCAAATTGAAACTCAATGCAGAACAACTACTGATTTTAGCCGAATTGATTGAAGAAAATAATGATGCAACTCTTGAAGAACTCCGTTATTTACTGTACCAGAAAATTGGTTTTACCATCAGCGTGGCAACGATGGGAAGAATGGCAAAACTTCTAAACATGACTTTAAAAAAAAAACTCTCTTTCCGAGCGCAAAAGGCACTGACCGAGTTCAGGACCTGCGATATGAGTTCTGGCAAAAAGTCCGAGAAGTTTGTTTTAAAGACTTAATATTCATTGATGAATCAGGAGTCAACTTGGCAATGGTTAGGTTATATGCTAGGTCTTTAAAAGGTTCAAGGGCTCGGGGACAAAAACCAAATAAACGGGGGAAAAATGTCTCAATAATTGGAGCTATATCAGTCAATGAAGTCCTAACATCAGTCAACTTAATAGGTACAACTGATACAATTACATTTGAGGCTTTTATCATCCGAAAGCTCGTACCAAAACTCTGGAAAGGTGCTTGTGTAGTGATGGACAATTGTACTATTCACACCAGCGAAGAAATAGAAAAAGCCATCAAAAGTCAAGGGGCAAAAATAATATACTTATCACCATATTCGCCCGACTTCTCACCAATTGAACATTTATGGTCAAAACTCAAAAACATTCTCCGTTCTATCAAGACGACTAATTACCGAGAATTAGCAAAAGCGATAGAGTTTGCCTTCAATCAAGTTACATTATCCGATCTGAGGAATTGGTTTATTCACTGCTGTTATTGTACCTCATCTTTATGAGAAACGCTATAGATGGGACCCACTTAACACTTTCGACCCCATCTTTTTTGAGCTGCGAGTCGGTTAAATCCGCCACAGGCGGGGCAAATGAGGGGAGCATCCCAATTTGGTAAAAAGCGTTTTTTAGGAGCGCTCACGTCGTCCAAATATATTATTATGATGCAACCGTCCATCATATGAAAGCGAAAATGGGATGTTCCCCAGCCCGATCGCATCGCCCCACCCAAATAGTCCTCCACCCACGTCGAGGCCAGAAACCCGGTTTCTTCGTATATCTCTAGCTGAGAATCTGCGATTTTTCATAGAAACCCCGTTTCTTCGCGTAACTCCTACCAAATCAAAATCTGGCAATACCCTAAATATAATTAAAATTTGTTAAGATTAACTCGACCTCAGCGCCGGCATCCCATCCGCCGCTAAACCTGCCCTTCCCCAGTCCCCATAACAATGCTGCGACTCGAACACATCAGTAAAATTTACCCCACAGGCGTCGTACTCAAAGATGTCACCTGGGAAGTCAAGCCAGGCGATCGCATCGGCTTAGTAGGCGTTAACGGTGCCGGCAAATCCACCCAACTCAAAATCATTGCCGGCGAAATCGAACCCACCGCAGGCGAAGTCATTCGCCCCGCCAGCCTCCACATCGCCTACCTCTCCCAAGAATTTGAAGTAGATCCGACTCGCACCGTCAGAGAAGAATTTTGGCGCGCCTTCAGCGAAGCCAACGAAGTCCACGAATCCCTGATGCAAGTGCATCGAGACTTGGAAGCCTCCACCCCAGAAAATCTAGACGAACTGATCCACAAAATGGATCGGCTGCAACGGCAATTTGAAGGCTTAAACGGCTACGGTTTAGAAGCCCAAATCGAGAAAATTCTCCCCGAAATCGGATTTGAACCCGAAGACGGCGATCGATTAGTCAGCGCTTTCAGCGGCGGCTGGCAAATGCGGATGAGTTTAGGCAAAATTCTCCTGCAAAAACCCGACATCCTGTTACTAGACGAACCTACCAACCACCTCGACTTAGAAACCATCGAATGGCTGGAAGTTTACCTGAAAGGGCTGATAACCCCGATGGTAATCGTATCCCATGACCGGGAATTTCTCGATCGGCTCTGCACCCAAATCGTCGAAACCGAACGCGGCGTTTCCAGCACCTACCTCGGCAACTACTCCTCCTACCTGCTGCAAAAAGCCGAAGCCAGAGAAGCCCAACTCAGCGCCTACGAAAGCCAGCAAAAAGAACTCGAAAAACAGCAAGCATTTGTTGAAAAATTTCGCGCCAGCGCCACTCGCAGCACCCAAGCCAAAAGCCGCGAGAAACAGTTAGACAAAATCGAACGCATCGAAGCGCCCACAGGCGGATTAAAAACTTTGCATTTCCGCTTTCCCCCCGCACCCCGCAGCGGTCGCGAAGTAGCAATAATTGAAGATTTGGTCCACACCTACGGCGACAAAATCCTATTCTTGGGAGCCGACTTGTTGATTGAAAGGGGCGATCGCATAGCCTTTCTCGGCCCCAACGGCGCGGGCAAATCCACCCTGCTGCGACTGATTATGGGTTTAGAAAAGCCTTCTGAAGGTACAGTCAAATTGGGAGGCCACAACGTCATCCCAGGTTACTTTGAACAGAATCAGGCAGAAGCCTTAGATTTGAATAAAAGCGTGATCGAAACCATTCACGACGAAGTACCCGACTGGAAAAATGAAGAAGTTCGGACTTTGTTGGGGCGGTTCTTGTTTACCGGCGAAACAGTATTCAAACAAGTCGGCGCTTTGAGCGGCGGAGAAAAAGCCCGTTTGGCTTTAGCAAAGATGCTGTTGACTCCCGTGAATTTGCTGATTTTGGACGAACCGACAAATCACCTCGACATTCCGGCGAAAGAGATGATGGAAGAGGCGATTCAGAATTATGACGGTACCGTAATTATCGTTTCACACGATCGCTATTTCATCTCTCAAGTCGCTAACAAAATTGTCGAGATTCGGGATGGAGAATTTCGCCCTTATTTGGGAGATTACCACTACTATCTCGATAAAATAGCTGAAGAAAAAGAACTGGCAAAGTTAGCAAAAATTGAAGCAGATCGAGTGGCTAAAAAGGCTGAAAAAGAAGCAAAGAAAAAAGCGGCTGCTAAGCAAAAATAAAGTTGCCACTGTCGCAGATAAACCTAACGTCCACGTTTATCTGCGTTCATCGGTGGTAAAAAAAGAATCTGATTCCTAACTAACCCAAAATTCGATTAATCATTTGATTCGCCTGGGACTCGTAACTCCCGCCAAACAAATTAAAATGATTCAAAATATGATATAGATTATAAAGAGTTTTGCGTCGTTCATACCCTGAATCCAAAGGCCAAACCTGATTATATCCCCGGTAAAACTGCGCAGGGAATCCACCAAATAGCTCAGTCATTGCGATATCAACTTCTCTATCTCCAAAATAGGCAGCAGGGTCAAAAATCACCGGTTCCCCCGCAGATGTCACCCCTGCATTCCCCCCCCACAAATCCCCGTGAACTAGCGAAGCTTGCGGTTCGTGACCTGCTAACAACTCAGAAATCACCTTTAAGAAACGTTTCTCTTGGGAAAAATGACCACCCCGACGCCTCGCCAATTTTAACTGATAACCAATCCGATGTTCAGCCCAAAATTCAGCCCAATTTGCCGTCCAGTTATTAATTTGAGGAGTTGAGCCGATCGTATTATTAATATCCCAACCAAAACATCCCCTTAGCAAGGCAGAATTAGCCTCTTCTCCCCCCCTTACCAAGGGGGGGCTGGGGGGGGTGTATTTGTGCATTGCCGCCAATTTGCGCCCCATTTCTTCCCAAGCTATATCGCCCCCACGACTTCCCAACTCCAGCCATTCCAGCACAATATAAGCTGAATTCCGCTCAGTTCCCCAACAAATCGGTTGCGGTACTCGAATCGTCTGTATTTCCCGCATTTGCTGCAAACCCAGCGCCTCAGCTTCAAACATCGGGACTTGGGAAGCTTGATTTATTTTCGCGAAATAACTGCGGGAACTGCTGCTGATAGCATAGCCTTGATTGATGCAGCCGCCGCTGACTGAACGGCGATTGTCGATGGAAAATGTTTCTCCAGTTACTTCAGATATGTGCGCGGCAATTTTGTCCCACATAGCATCAAATGGTTGTGAGGGCGATCGGGATTAGTTTATATGACTGCCGACACTTTACTATTCATATTTTTAGTTAGGGCTTGCTGAAAAAGTAAGAAAACAGCATTTAGAAAGATGAATGAACTCGCAAGTCCCTTGATAATATAAGCT
>NZ_JAUBQD010000117.1:0-8086 GCF_036701085.1 Microcoleus sp. Pol7_A1 | reverse complement strand
AGCTTATATTATCAAGGGACTTGCGAGTTCATTCATCTTTCTAAATGCTGTTTTCTTACTTTTTCAGCAAGCCCTAATTCGATTGCTGGGGGGGGGTGACAAAAAGGTCTACGAGATAGACTGTATAAGGGTTGCAGCCCGCATACCTTGTTGATAAAAGCGGCGTTTAGAAGGAGTTAACTTCATTAACTGTTCCACCTCCAAAGAATATTGTTCGAGATAATAAACCCACTTTTCTCCATCTAGACCAACACCAAATGTACTCCGTCTGCGATATTTTTTTTTTGTTCTTTGCGACGAGATACATATTTTTGTACCTGCTTTTTCTTCAGTTCCGTACCTTGAAATATTGCTGAGCTGTACGCAAGTGTCATGAGTAGAATCATGTTAATAAGTCGGTTTCCTTTGAGGCTAGTCCCTTCAAGATCGTAGCCTCCTTTTTTACAGTCTCGGAACATTTCTTCAATGCCCATCCGCTGCTTATAAGCATTGATTGCTGCTGGCAATGAACCTAAATCCGTGAGAATAAACCAAGCTTCTTTAACGTGAGATTTTCCATAATTTCTTTTCCATTTACAAGCAAGCTCAAATCCTGTGGCAGGTCGAGTTTTTCTCACTCTTTTTCTTTCAACAGACAAAGATGTTCCTGGTACTATTCCTAATTCATCTAACCGTTGCCAAATTAAATGTTTCCTTTCGATACAATGATTCTTTTTTAGTCTCAAGCAAAACGACACACCCTTTAATTTAAGCCCGTTTCCTAAATCAACAGAACAAAATTCACGGTCTCCTAAAACGATAATTTTATATTCTGAAAACAATGGTAAAATTTGTTGTAAATTTGCTGTTTGCTCCTCCAAGTTACTGTTTCCTAATTTTGGCAATAATGACCAGTATAATGGAATTGCTCTTTTTTCCCAGATTAGGCTAACCATAAAAAGATTAATGCACCCCCATTGACTGCGGTCAATTGCGATTGATAAACGAGTACCAATGGGGCAATAAGTGGTCAACCAATAAGTAATTAATGGGTACCAAATTAATGAGATAGTTAAATTTGGTAAATCCAGAAATCTTTGTATTTTTCTGCGCCGACTTTCTGTTGTAATTGGATAAGGAAATACCCGTGCCAGTCGTTCTAATCTCACTTGTTTTTCTGATTGCATCACAGATAGCAAAATTGTCATTACAAGAAACTGAGCTTTCGTCAGTTGTTTTTTTAAAGGAGTCTGGTAAAATGTTGGTATCATTATTTTTTGGATAGGCAAGCGTGTAACAATTATGCTGCCTATCTTTTTTAGCACACATTGGCTCAATCCTCACCACCTCTGGGTTTCAGGCTGGTTGTTACCCCCCCAGATTCGATTGTTTGAAATGCGATCTACCTGTCGAGCATAAACATTCCTTTCCCCACCCAAAATATCTTTGAATATTGGCATATAACAACCCGATTTAGGATTGGCAAACATCAATATTTATCTCTTTTCTCTTTCTCTGCGCCCTCTGCGCCCTCTGCGGTTCGTTGAAAAAAATCTACTTTACATCAAGCAATAGGATGGCTATAGGCGATCGCACCCAACCCTACAAATCAAAACTCTCTTCACCAATACTTCCCAGTTCCCCGCTACCCAGAAACTCTTCCTCCTCTACTTCCTCAATCCCAGACTCGAAACTTTCCAACACAAACGGCAAACCAGCCGCCATCAAACCCCGTTGAATCAGTTCCGGCGTTTCATCAAACAAAACAAATAGCGGATGAACAGCCTCAGCTTCATCGCTGTAAATATGTCTGTAGCGGTGCGGCATCAGCCATTCGTAACCTTTATCCAGCCAAACCTGAGACTGTCGCCAGCGGCCTAGCAACTCAGAAAACTCTTCGCCCGGACGATGAATGAAAATTAAAATTTCCACTCCTATTTTAACTTTCCATTCAGGATCGCACATCAAAATCGCCAAATCGCAGGGCAAACAAACTGCCTGTCCGGGCGATATGCTAGTGCCGCCTTTTCCCGCATACGAAACTCCGTCCCGCAAGCGCGCAATTGGCAAAGGAATGGTAATTAAACTATCATGGGCGCGGCGGATACTAGGAATCATTTCCATGTAAACTCGATATTTTTTCAGCAGGGCGATCGCGGCAGAAGATTCGCTGTACTCTGCTAGTAAGGCCTCGTAATGTGATTGTTTAACAGACATTTTTAAATCAAAGAATAAGTAATTATTAATTGCTGCTAATTGCTAATCGAGCGCTTCTCCTTACCAGAAAGACGCTGGTAATGAAGATTTGGAGGCAGAGCCTCCAAATTTTTTTCTCCTTTTAATCGAGGCTATGCCTCCTCCAAATATCTTCCCAGGCAGAGCCTGGGAACGATTGAAATAGTCATTGGTTATGCGTTAATTGCTAATAACTAATAACTAATTAGCCTTTTTTTACAGCTTCTGAAACACTGCGAACATCGGCAGATACATCGATAGCAAAATCGAACCTACGATACCACCGACGACCACAATCATCAGAGGTTCTAGCATACTGGTAAGTCCTTTTACTGCTTCTTCAACTTCTGTTTCGTAGAAAGCGCCAACTTTCATCAGCATCTTGTCAAGTTCCCCTGTCTCCTCGCCAATTGCCATCATTTGAATAGCCAAAGACGGAAAAACAGCTTGTTCTTGCAAAGCAATACTGATCATGCCACCGCTTTGAATTTCCTGTCGGGCATATTCGATCGCATTAGAGATCGCCTGATTCCCAGCCACATCTCGCACAATTTCCAAAGAATTGAGAATCGGCACGCCCGATCGCGTCAGCGACCCAAATATCACGCAAAACCGAGCCACCGCCGATTTTTCGATCAAATCTCCAAAAATCGGCAACTTCATCGCAATCCTATCAATTTGTAGGTGGCCTATTGGAGTTTTGTAGTACATATCGAAGGCAATTTTGAGCGCTATAATTACCCCAATAACTGTCACCTGTTGAATGGGAGGCCAAGCCGTACAAAATGAACTAATTGCCAACATCATCACCGTAAAAGCCGGCAAATCTGCACCAATATCCTTAAAGATTTTAGCGAAAGTTGGTAGCAAGAATATTGTCATTGCGAAAAAAATCACGATCGCGATGCCAAACACAGTCTTCGGATAAGACATTGCCGAATTAATTTCAGCCTCCGTCTTGTGATTTTTTTCCATCATCACCGCCAGACGGTCTAGGGTTTCATCAAGCACCCCCCCGACTTCTCCCGCCGCCACCATACTGATAAACAGTTGGTCAAAAACATCAGGAAACTTAGCCATCGCCTCTGCCAAGTTTATCCCCTCCTGCACGTCAGCATTCATGCTCCTGAGCGCTCGCTTCAGCTTAGCATTAGAACACTGCTCGTGCAGCACGGAAAGGCATCGAACGATCGCCACCCCTGCATTAAACATAGCCGCAAACTGACGAGCAAAAATAGCCATATCCTTAACAGTAAGACTGGTAAGGTTATACTCGATTTGCTCCTGAATCTTACTGAAATCAAAGCCACCTTTCGGTTTTTCGCGAATAACGTTGGTAGCCACAGCTCACCTCTGAAAATTTATTAAAAGTTATGACTCATCACTCATCAGTCATCAGTTCTTTCTAGGGGTTCCTAACTAATGAGTGCTGACTGAATTAATGAGCTCCTACCTTAGGGCCACCAACAGGTGCCGGGCCGATCAAGCGTTCGAGTTCGTCAGCCTTAGAAGCCTTGGCCATTGCGGATTCCCAAGTGACTTTACCGCTCTTGTAAAGTTCAGCGAGAGCCATTTCCATCGTCCTCATACCCAATTTTGCCCCCATTTGGATTTGGGAGTAAATCATGGGAGTTTTGCCCTCCCGGATCAAGTTAGCCATAGCTGGAGTGTTCACCATGATTTCCATAGCGCAGCAGCGGCCGCCCCCAACTTTTATTACCAAATTTTGGCTGCAAATTCCCACCAAAGAGTTAGACACCTGGGCGCGAACCTGGGGTTGTTGAATTGGCGGGAACACGTCCAAAATCCGATCGATCGTTGCAGCGGCCGAATTAGTGTGCAGCGTTCCCATCACCATGTGACCCGTTTCTGCTGCCGAAATTGCCAGACCGATAGTTTCCAAGTCCCGCATTTCCCCCACCAGAATTACATCAGGATCTTCGCGCAACGCAGCTTTCAGCGCATTAGCAAAGCTCTTAGTATCTTCGCCCTTTTGGCGCTGGTGAAACAAACTCTTGACATTGGGAAACACATATTCGATCGGATCTTCAACTGTTAGAATGTGTTCTGCCCGCGTCCGGTTGACCAGATCCAACAAAGCCGCCATCGTAGTAGTTTTCCCGGAACCCGTTTGTCCCGTCACCAACAGCATACCCCTGGGTCTTTCCGTCAGATCCCGCAAAATCTGCGGCACGCCTAAAGCATCGGCGTTAGGAATCTTAGAAGCCAGAGCCCGCATACAAGCAGCCCAAGCACCCCGCTCCCGGTAGACATTGACGCGAAACCGAGCCAATCCCCGAACGCCGTAAGCGCAGTCGAGTTCCCACTCCATTTCCAACTGCTTGCGCTGCATATTGTTGAGCATTTGGAAAATCAGGATCTGCACTTCCTCAGCAGACAGAATGTCGCCGTATTGCGTCTGAGGAGTTAGTTTACCGCTAACTCGGAAGAATATAGGCGCGCCCGCTTGGATGTGTATGTCCGAACCCCCTTGCTCTACCAGGGACTCCAGTACGTCTTCAATCATCAGACCCATAGATACCTCTCCTCGATCGAGTTGATAGTTATTGACCAATCTAGCTCAGTTAACAGTCAACAGTTAATAGTCAACATTTAACAGTCAACAGTTAACTGCTGAATCAATCCAAAAAGCGTGGCGTCAAGCAGTACGGACAATCCAACATCTCCGGCTTCAATTCCGCCCGACAAGTTTTGCAGGTAAGTCCCTGCTTGCGTTTTGCTTTCATTTCCGCCTCCAGGCCAGAGTCAGTAAACGTCACCCGCTCGACTTCTTCAAAAGTAGTCGCGCCTTCCCGCACCAACTGCAAGCTGTAAGCCAACAACGTTTTCATCCCTTCTTCTACTGCTGCTTCCTTAATTTGCTCTGTGGGAGCTCCTTGAGTGATCAGAGTTTGAAGCCGCTCAGTATTTTTCAGGAACTCGTAAACCCCTACCCGTCCTTTGTAGCCTAGGCCGCCGCACTTCCGACAAAGTTCCTCGCGTTCTGCGAGTTCCTTCCTTTGCTCCACCGGTACGGTGTTGGCTTTGTAAACAGTCAGATCAATTTCTTGAGAAGCCGACAGACCGTACTTGCCGAGTTCTGCGGCAGTAGGCTGGTAAGGAGTGCAGCATTTGTCGCAAACGCGCCGCATCAGGCGCTGAGCCAACACGCCCAACAGAGCGGCCGAAACCATGAACGGTTCTACGCCCATTTCCGCCAAACGCGCGACCGCCCCAGCCGCGTCGTTCGTGTGCAGCGTCGTCAGCACCAAGTGTCCCGTCAAAGCAGCTTCCAGAGCCGTTTTAGCCGTTTCCTTGTCCCGCGTTTCCCCCACCAGCATCACGTCAGGGTCTTGCCGCAAAAATGCCCGCAGAATGTTGGAAAAAGTCAAGTCTTTTTCCCGAATTACTTGACATTGGGTAATTCCTGGCAAAGCATATTCGATCGGGTCTTCCGCCGTACTGATATTAACCCCCGGATCGTTCCGTTCCGCCAGAATCGAGTACAGAGTAGTTGACTTGCCCGAACCCGTCGGCCCCGTCACCAAAATCAGTCCGAACGGACGGCTAGCACTCTCTCGCACTAAAGCCAGAGTTTCTTCGTCGGAAATTAACAAACCCAAACCCAACTGAGTGCTGGAACTGTCCAAAATCCGCAGTACGATTTTTTCGCCGTACCGGGAAGGCAAGCTGTTCACCCGGAAATCCACCGTGCGTCCCTCAAACACCCGGCGGATGCGCCCGTCTTGAGCTTGTCGGCGTTCGGCAATATCCAGGTTGGCAATAATCTTGAAACGAGCCGTAATCGATGCGACTACCTGCTTGGGAAACCGGAAATACTCTTGCAGCACCCCGTCTTTCCGCATCCGAATCCGCATGAACTCTTCTTGAGGTTCTACGTGGATGTCAGACACCTTTTCCGACAAAGCTTTAGCCAAAATGATATTGACGGCCTTAATTACCGGAGCCGCCTCAGCATCGTCCAAGGTGTTAGCTAGGTCTTCTTGGTCGGCAGTCTCCTCTTCTAGGGAGAGCTCGCCAAAATCTCCCTCCCCTAAATCCATCTTTCTCTGCTTTTCGGCTGCTGCTATTTTGGCTGCTACCTTAACTTGGTCGTCTTGATAAGCCGAAGTTATGTCCTGATAGTCGTCTGGCGTAATCACCCGTCGCTGCAAAGCCAAGCCGTGAGGCTGTAAAATCCGCCGCAAATCTTCTATGGCGTTGAGGTTGTCGGGATCTACCATTGCCACTAAAACCGCCGCAGGCTCAGTTTCAGTCTTCGCTACGGGTAAAAACCGGCCTTGGTGACAAATGTCGAGCGAAATCTTCAACCCGTCGAGCATAACTCCGAGTTGCTCGTTAGACATTTCGCTCATCTCCGGGTCAAATGCTTCAACCCCGTAGACAATCTTCCGTTCAAACATCTGCTGCTTCTTGTAAAGCCGCAGCAATTCTGGGGGCAACGGCTGCCCGGTAAGTGCTTCTAATACCTCCGTCAACCGCTTGCCCGACTTCTGGCTTTCAATTTGAGCTTGCTTCAGTTGGTCGCCGTTGACGTAACCCGCCTGAATCATCTTGTTGAGAGCCGGAGTAAAATTGCTCAGAGCAACTATCGATGTGGAGCGAAACCCCTGGGATGTGTTAGTCATAAAAAACACTCAATAGGTGGGAAACTCAGTCACAAAGAGTGCTGAGAGGAAAACCAACGCGGGGTTTTAACCCCCGTATTCTTTGTTTATGGATCAGCTATCATGTTGTTGCTCAATCCCTATCTCTCAAGTGTAAGCTCGCAGTCCCCTCTAAGCTTCGTCCACAAATTGACGAGACGTTAGAGGGATTTGCCAGTGCTTGCAATCAGATCTTGTTCGTTAAGTGGTAAGTTGCTTACTTACCTGATTAACTTGCGGGATACTCTCGTTATAGCGTCCGGACACATCACTTGGGGGTTACCTGTACTGGGAGAAAAAAGCGTGGTGGGGTGTGTCGCCTTCGCACGTTCATTCTATTTTCCCAAATTGTTTGCTCAAATCACAGCGCCCGTGGCGGCGCGGTTAGCTGTAATAAATTAAAGATGAGCTATGTTGTGTGATGATGATAGCTTTTACGAAAGTCTCGATCGGTCTTTTGAAATATATTTTGATGAATTATCTGCGATCGGGTACTGCCGGATCGGCTACATGAGTCTCCAGCACAGATTTTGAGGATCTCTAGTTTTTTGTCAGCCAATATTACTGTGATTCTACCCGGATGTCCGAATCTTTGTCACCCCGCCCGAAAACGGATACAAGTTTCCGACAGGAGTCGCCAGCCCCCAAAATTTTCGACTCTTGTTCAAAATCCCAGATTCATCTGTGGGGTAAATCTCAAATCATTCGGCTCAGCGATCGCGGGGAAGTCTCAAATCTCACCTCGGCTGACGTAAGATTGACGGTTCACAAATCTTGGAAATAGGCAAATTAGATATCAATCGTATCTAAAGATGAGCGCCTCCGCGAAACCAGCTAATGTCTCTCCTTTGGCTGGTAACAATTCGAGACTTCAAGGGACTTCGGGGTATCGAATCCGAAAAACAATAGCCCCAATTCGCATCAAGATTAACAACCTAGTATCTGAGTTACACAAGGAGACAGCTAGCTACTTATCACTAAATACAAATTCCTCTATCTCCCGACTTGGGAAACTGAGCAAATGGTAAAAAATGCAAGCGTCAGCTTGCGAATCAAACAGCCCGACCGATGATAACTTTGGATAACTTTAAGTCACTATCGTTGTTTTAAGCAAACGTTGAAAAATTAAACGGGAGCGTGTCACTTTTGCGACAAGTATAAATACTCAAAACAAGTGGGGCAAAGGTTTTGAGCTATTGTTGGCA
>NZ_JAUBQD010000172.1:0-1132 GCF_036701085.1 Microcoleus sp. Pol7_A1 | reverse complement strand
CTTATACCAATTTTACATGAAGTTGCATAGAATAAGGATACTGTTTAGAGGGCATCAGTGATGGCACGCCAACTGATTATGGTGATCGCCGAAAGTGCAGAGAGTTTGGAGCAACAATTAAAAACCTGTCGCACAGCTAGCCAAAAAGAACGGTTGCAAATGTTGTGGTGGCTGAAAACTGGACAAATAACTCAGCATAAAACTCTCGCCGAACGTCTCGGACGCCATGGTTCAACGGTAACTAGGTGGTTGCAAAAGTATCGTCAAGGAGGATTGTCAGAATTGTTGGTAGTCAAGAGCGCACCCGGAAAATCGCCCCACTTAAGTCCAGAGGCACTCGCCGGATTGCAACAAAGATTACAACAGCCACCGGGATTCAAGAGTTATGGCGAGATCGTGGAGTGGCTGAATCAGACTTATCAACTGAACCTGACATATCCCACTGTCTATCATTGGGTACACTACCGACTCAAAGCTAAATTGAAAGTGCCCCGTCCGCAAAGCGCTAAGCAAGAACCTAATGCCGTGAGGCGTTTTAAAAAAACATTGCCCCAGCCCTGTTGACCTATCAACGGTTGTTTGGTTCGGGACAACGGTTGCGTTATCTGTGTCAAGACGAGACTCGCTTAGGACTCAAAACCGAAACGGGGAAAGTGATTATGGCGTTTGGGGTAAAGCCGATCGCACCCGTACTCTGGAAGCGTGACAATTTTTGGCTCTATGGGGTGGTGGAACCTTTGAGTGGTTGGCATTTTTGCCAAGAATACGATCGCCTCAATACGATCGGATTTCAACAGTTTATTGATGCACTTTCTGATCGACTAGGAGGCGACATCGCCCTGATTCAACTCGATCAGGCTGGTACTCATGTTACTTCTGCTCTACGGTGGCCTGATAACTTGATTCCCGGCAAGTCAACCAGCGCATAGCCCCGAACTCAATCCAATTGAACGAGTGTGGCAATTTATCAAACAACAATTCAAGGGAGAAGTTTTTCTGACACTTGTGGAATTGCGCGAACGACTCAATCAGGTTCTGCAACAAATCACGCCTGAACAAATCTGTTCGCTATCTTCTTACACTTTCATTCTGGAAGCTTTATTCTATGCAGCTTCATCTTAAATTGGTATTA
>NZ_JAUBQD010000008.1:100229-152838 GCF_036701085.1 Microcoleus sp. Pol7_A1 | reverse complement strand
AAGAAGGAAGAAGGAAGAAGGAAGAAGGAAGAAGGAAGAAGGAAGAAGGAAGAAGGAAGAAGGAAGAAGGAAGAAGATGGGAGGAAGAGGGAAGAAGGAAGAGGGAAGAAGGAAGAAGGAAGAAGGTGGGAGGGAAGATACTATGTATAAATTAATGGTCTTTGTACCAGTTTTGTACTTCTTCTTTTGTAATTTTTCTGGTTTCTTCTCATTCCCTCTTTCCTCCTCCCCGTTGATTATTACTCATTTTTGTTTCCCCATCCTGTCTTTTTCCTCAACATCCATCCGTTAAATCCAGTACAGGGATCGTTGCCGAACTACCCTCGAACCTCGAACCTCGAACCTCTTCCTTCTTCCCTCGAACCTCAGCATCCATCCGTTACATCCGTTACATCCGTTATACAATCCGTTGCCGAACTTCCTTCTTCTCTCTTGCTTAATGAAGGATAAAAGTCACAGCAATACACAATATAAAAAGATATAATTAAATAACTCAAGCCCAGCTATGTCAGATGCAAAGCCAGTTAGGAAAAGCCAAGCGCGATCGCTCCCGCCGCCAATTGTTAGAACTCAGCCCGATCGGGTTGGCATTGTGCCGGACGGACGGGACTTTTCTCGACGTAAATCCAGCTTTTGCAAGTATTATCGGCCGCACAGTTGCAGAAACTCTCCACCTCAACTACTGGGAAATTCAGCAAACACAGTGCGCGCGCCCAGAAAAATCTCTAGAATGTCAAGCAAAAAATAGCCACACGCACCTGTGCGAAGCAGCATACAAACATAAAAACAACCATCTCGTACCCGTGCGAGTTTCCGAGCGGGCAATTGAAACAGGGGGAGAGTGCGCGATTTGGCTGACTGCTGAAGAAATTTTTAATCCTGAGCCTGAAAATAGCGAGCCGCTGGAATCAGCGCCCCCGCACAGCAATTCACATCTAGAAAAATTGCTCGCAGAGCAGACTGCCGAACTGGCAAAAACTCAGAAACTACTCGAAGAAAAAATCGCCGAACTGGAACAGACTAAAGAAAAATTGCGTCTCCAAAGTCAAATTATCGACCAAATTCAAGAGTCGGTGATTTCTACAGATATAGACGGCTCGATCGGCATTTGGAATCAAGCCTCCCAAAAGTTATACGGCTATCAAAAAACTGAGGCTATCGGACAGCACATTTCTCTAATTTACTCACCAGAACAGCACGAATTTTTGTTAGATCAAGTCATCAAACCGCTACAAAAAAAAGGCGAGCCAGAAATAGAAGTTATAACACGCCGTAAATCGGGAGAAAATTTTTACTCGCACCTGATGCTTTCGCTATTGAAAGACAGCACGGGAGAAGTTGTCGGGATGATTTGCTATTTAACAGATCTCAGCGCTCGCAAAGCTTTAGAACAAGAATTAGCACAGAGACAAGCACTATTTGATGCCTTTTTTAAGGAGGCGCCGGCGGGGCTTTGCATTTTGGACTCCCAACTGCGGTACGTGCAAATTAATCAATTTATAGCAGAAATAAATTGCCTGAGTCCAGCAGAGCACATCGGCAAAACTGTACGCGAAATATTGCCGAATATCGCTCCAATTGTAGAGCCTTTATACGAACAAATTTTGATAACGAAACAACCCCTAATTAACATCGAGATGAGTTGTGAAAATCCAAGACAACCGGGGTTAGTCCGACACCTGACAGGCTCTTATTTTCCCCTGCTCGACAAAGATGGCGAAGCGATCGGCATCGGTGCAGTCGTAGTTGACATTAGCGATCGCAAACTTGCAGAAGCTGCACTGCAAAAAAGCGAACAGCTTTACCGCACTATGGCAAGTAACTTTCCTAACGGTGCGGTGATGTTGTTCGATCCAGAACTGCGCTACACGCTGGTAGAAGGTACAGAATTAGCAGCAGTGGGGCTTTCTAAAGATTTGATGGAAGGCAAGACAATCTGGGATGTATTCGAGCCAGATGTTTGCGCTTATCTCGAACCAACTTATCGGGCAGCACTGGCAGGAAAAACAGTTGTTACAGAAATGATTTACAGCGATCGCGTCTACCTCGGTTATGCCTTGCCACTCAGAAACGAACGGCAAGAAATCATCGGCGGATTGCTAATGACTCAAGACATTACGGCTCGCCAATTAGCAGAAGAAGCACTCAAGGAAAGTGAGGAAAAATACAGGTGCATTGTCGAGACAGCCGACGAAGGAATTTGGATCGTAGATGCGGAGGGTAAAACTACTTTTGTCAACCAAAAAATGGCCGATATGCTCTGCTGCACCCCAGAGGAAATGATCGGGGAGTCGCTATTTGCTTTCATGGATGCAGAAGGCATGGCGATCGCACAAATCAGTCTCGACCGCCGCCGTCAAGGAATTAACGAACAGCACGATTTTAAGTTCCGTCGCCGAGACGGCAGCGACTTGTGGGCGATAGTTTCTACTAAATCTTTGGCAGACAAACAGGGATGCTATGTGGGTGCTTTGGCAATGGTTGCCGACATTACCGATCGCAAGCAAACAGAAGCCGCATTGCAGCAGTCGGAAGCCAAATTTCGATCGCTCTACGAATTAACCAGTTTGCCTGTTTTTATGTTATGTGACAATGCCATCACCGATGCCAACACAGCCACCCTAAAACTATTTGGCTGCACTACCCCGCAACAGTTGTACGGCAAAAACCCCGGCCAACTGTCGCCTCCTTTCCAACCTAACGGCAGAGATTCTTTGAGCTTAGTTAACGAAGTGATAGATCTCGCCTTTGAGCGGGGAAACCACCGTTTTGATTGGGTTCACCAGCGCTTAGACGGTACTGATTTTCCCGCAGAAGTCGTGCTGACAATCATCGAGGTGGGAAATGAAAAAATTATCCAAGCAGTTATTCAAGATTTAACGGATCGCAAACTTGCAGAAGAAACTTTAGTGCGATCGGAACAAGCGCTCATACAGCAAGCTCAGCGAGAACTGCTGCTCAATCAAATTGCCAATCAAATCCGCACTTCTTTGGATTTAGACACGATTTTAGAAACCGCCGTTCAAGAAATTCGCAATCTGATGCACCTAGATTTGTGCATCTTCACTTGGTATCGCCCCAACACCAATCCTCCCGTTTGGGAGGTAACTTGCGAAGCGAAGAATACAGATTTGCCGAGTATTCTCGGCACTTATCCTGTAGACGACAAATCTACTCTCGTAGTGGGACAGATTTTGCGGCGAGAAATTCTGCGAATTGATGATGTCAGCACTTTTGAAGATGTAGAATTGCGCGAACTTTTCCAGTCTTCAAATTTTAACTCAGTGCTGTCGCTGCCAATTCATACAGCTTCCGGCGATATTGGGGTGATTACCTGCTATCAGGCTATGTCCGTGCGAAATTGGAGCGAATCGGAAGTCGAACTGATGCAAGCGGTGGTCGCTCAAATTGCGATCGCGATCGACCACGCCGAACTGTACACCCAAACCCGCACAGCGGCCCGATTAGCTCAAGCTCAAACTCAACAGCTAGAACAAACTTTGCACGAACTCCAACGCACCCAAACTCAATTAATTCAAAGTGAAAAAATGTCGAGTTTGGGACAGTTAGTAGCAGGCGTCGCCCACGAAATTAATAACCCTGTTAATTTTATTTACGGCAATCTCAGCTACACCAGCGAATACACTCAAAAGTTGCTAAAAATTCTGCAACTTTACCATAAGGAATACCCGCAGCCAACCGCAAGAATTTTAGAGGCAAGAGAAGACTTTGAAATTGATTATCTTGTTGAAGATTTACCCAAAATTTTAGCATCTATGAAAGTCGGAGCCGATCGCATCCGCGACATAGTTTTGAGCCTGCGGACTTTCTCAAGACTTGACGAAGCTGAAATGAAACAAGTTGACATTCACCAAGGCCTTGAAAGTACGCTGCTGATTTTGCAAAACCGCCTGAAAAATAAACCCGATCGCCCGACAATTAATGTGATCAAAGAATACGGTAATTTGCCTTTAGTTGAATGTTATCCCGGTCAGTTAAATCAAGTATTTATGAATTTGTTGAGCAATGCGCTAGACGCATTGGAAATGGAGATGAATAAATTCGATATCACTGCCAAAAATCTCGCAATTACAATTCGCACCCAAGTAACGGACAATAACTGCGTTGCGATACGGATAGCTGACAGCGGCTCCGGGATGAGCGAAGATGTGAAAAAGCGCTTGTTTGACCCATTTTTCACTACTAAACCCATTGGCAAAGGAACTGGCTTAGGATTGGCAATTTCGCACTCTATTGTAGTAGAAAAACACGGCGGCAAGCTTTCTTGTAATTCTGTATTGGGAGAAGGTTCGGAATTTGCGATCGAGATTCCTCTGCGGCAGAAAAAAATTAAAGTTAGCGTGTAATTTTTAGTAATTATAGCTTTTTTATACCTAGAGATTTTACGTAAACCCGATCGCACCTTTGCGTCTCCACACCAGTTGTCGGTAGATATCCGCTATTTTCGTACAGTTTAACAGCTTCTTTGAGAATGCTAGCAGTTTCTATCCAGATTTCATCAAATCCGCAAGCGATAATTTTACATTCCAATTCTTTCAGTAAAAATTTCCCCAAACCCTGTCCCCTTGCTGCTGGCAAAATATACATTTTGCGAATTTCCACAGCATTATTCCCGCGCTCAATCGGATAGTAAGCGGCTGTACCCACTATTTGATCCTGCCGTTCAACTACCCAAAATTCGCCGCCTTGATTATGATAATGCAGTTCTACATCATAGACATCTCGATCTGCCCCGTGAGGTTCGCATTTTAAACCGTACTCTGCTAAAACATCCCGAATTAAATAGAAAGCCTCAGCGCGATCGCGCGTTTCCCAGGAACGAATTAAAAAATCCAGATGTTGGGTTTTCATTGGTGGTTGAAATGTATATTTATTTTTTGACTTTAGCAACTGTAATTTTACTGATTTTTTGTGTTTTACAGTTTTTAAATGCAGCTAACTTTTAACTGTGAATTCTCGGTTCAGGATGAAGAATTGCCAGTAACTCGCTCTCTACTAATGATAATTCCTCCAGCCTGTCAACCACAAGAGCGCGATCGAAATAAGTTGTTGCTAAAATCCAATATACCCCGTAATGGCGCGCTTCCGAAGCCATCAAACTGCGGTAAAACTTAGCTAATTCCGCGTCTGGACAGCGATCGCCCAGCAGCCCCAACCGTTCGTGACTGCGCGCTTCTATCAAACCAGAAACCAACAAAGAATCCAAAAGTCTCTCCGGTTCCTGCTTGCGAATTTGACCGGACAAACCAGCACCGTAGGGAGGTGCAGCCAAAGGGCCCAAAGCGATGCTGCGCTGTTCTAAGCGCTGGTTGACTTGCTCGAAATGCTCTAATTCTTCGCGGGCGATCGCCGTTAGCATCCTCACCAATTTTTCTCGGGCTGGGTAGCGAAACATTAAATTTAACGCTACTCCCGCCGCTTTCCGTTCGCAGTGAGAATGGTCTAATAAGATTGTATCTAAATGGGCGATCGCCTGTTCTATCCAAGCTTCCGAAGTCGGCTGTTTTAAAAACTTAATAGTTGGTAGTGTTGAACTCATACCATTTTAGATTTTAGATTTTAGATGACGAATGATATCGTTGACCTTTGCATCGGAACGATAGGCAACCGAGGATACGGCAATGCCGTTTCCCTACCCCAAAATAATCCATGTTCCTTGATGAAAAATGTAACCATCGCCAGATTAATTGTAGGGACACGGCAATGCCGTGTCCTACTCCCCGCGCCGGACACGGCACTGCCGTGTCCCTACTTTTCAAAATTGATTTTACACAAATTTTCAAACACCGCATACATATCTCCAGCAAACTTTTTCGGATTCCACAGCGGCGACAAATTGGCTCCATCTTTAGATTTCACCAACTGTGCTTTAATTGCGTTTCTCAATTCAGGATCTTTACCAAATTTTACACCCAAATCCACATACTCCGACCAAGACCAAGCCACACCAGCTTCAATTCCCAAAGCCTGCAAAAACGAATAACCCATTCTCGACAAAAACTGCTCTCCTGTGCGAGTCACCACCGGCAAATTAAACCACAAAGCCTCTAAAGTGTGAGTTCCTCCGTTGTAAGGATAAGAATCTAACAAAACATCGGCCAGCAAATAGATAATTCTGTGTTCTTCCTCAGTAGCAAACCTCGGCAAAAACTTAATTCGGTGCCGGCCGACTCCTTCAGCTTCGCAAGCTTGGTGATACGCACCCTCAAACACGGCAGCATCGCCTAAAGCTTTGTGAATTAAGATACTGTTCGGCACTTCTTTGAGAATCGCAATTTGTGCTTTCACCAACTCGCGATTAAATTTTCTGCCGGGAGCGACGCACAGGTAAACTATCTGATCCAAACCGATCCGGTTCGACTTTCTCAATGCAACCGGATCGACTCCATATCTCTGAAAACCTGACACAGCTACAAAGGAATCCGGCATCCTAATTAGCTGCTCGTCATAATATTTTTCTCGGTCTGCTGGGTGCGAGTGCCAGTCTGTAAGAAAGTAATTTTCCGGCGATATGTAAGGCGCATCAAATCCGAGCCAAGAAACACAAACTGGTGCGGGTTTTTGGTATAAAATGTCAGCGTGAACTGGTACGCTGAGAGAATCTAAATCGACTAAAACGTCCAATTCATCTTGCTGAATTTGGTCGATAATTTCTGCGGAATTGGCAAGTCCGTTAGGGTAAGTTTTCGGAAAAGTCAGTTTGCCAAAACTTTCAAATTGCTGAGTGCGATCGTCAGGAACAATTCTTTCGGAAGCGTACAAATACAAATTGGGTGTGATGTCGGACAATTCGCGAATGATGTCAGCGCTGCACCAACCTACAGAATGGCGGCTGAAGTGATTGGACAAAAAGCCGATTTTTAACTTGCTGGATGGGGCATTTGGTTTGAAATTGTAATTTGCGGGTTGAGAAAAATTAGGTTTGATACATTTGTCGATATACTTTTGGGCAATTAATCTGTAAAGTTTTGAGTTGGCAGCCAAGTCATCTCGCAAATAAGGCGTGCTGAATAATAAGTTTGCATAAAGCGATTTAATTTCTATCGAACTAGCGGTTTCTAAGTTTTGCTGTAAGTACGACTCTAGCTCTAAAAATCGATCGCCCGCAATTTGATTCAATCCCGACACTTGATAGGTGCTGACGAAGTAAATCGCGGTCATAATAGGATCGGTTTCAGCACACATTTGGCTGTATTTGTGAACGGCTTGTCGCGCGGCCGCTAAATCGCTAGTATCTCTGAGGATGCCGCACAAATGTTGGTGAGCCGAAATAAAATCGGGTTTAATTTCTAGGGCTTTTTGAAGGTTGGGTATTGCGTCTTTAAATTTGCCTTGGTGGCGCAAAACTATGCCAATTTGACAGTATGCTTCGGCTAAATCGGGTTTGAATGCGATCGCCTGCTGCCATGCAGCCACCGCCTCATCTAACTTCCCTTGCCGCGCTAATTTATCTCCTAAATTTAAGTGAAAATCTACCTCAGCCAGATGGGGATTCAGTTCGAGAGCTTTTTGCTCGTATGCTACCGCTGCATCCGGCTGCCCCTGCTGCTTCAGTGCGCCTGCCAAATTCCAGTAAGCAGCAGCCAAATTCGGTTTGAGTTCGATCGCCTTTTCGTAATTGACAATCGCCTCCACCAAATGCCCTTGTTTGTAGAGCATACTGCCCAAATTAGCATAGGCCTCAGCAAAGTCGGGATTCAGGGCGATCGCCTCAGAATAAAACCGCATCGCTTCCTCAATGTAGCCGCTTGCTTGCTGCACATTCCCCATTGTCACGTAAGCCGCCGCCCAATCCGGTTGCAATTCCAGAGCTCGGCGACAAGCAGCGACGGCTGCTGCTAAATTGCCTTGAGAGTAATACATTTCTGCAACTACTGTCAGCGATGCAGCATCTTCAAATTGGGGTGTTTCGGATTGGTTGCGAAAATCGGAATTCATTTGGCGGCCTATCTGTGCTATCAAGTTAAAGGTTGAATCTATATTATTTTGCAGAGTAGCAGTTTTAGC
Organism: Microcoleus sp. Pol7_A1; assembly: GCF_036701085.1. Classification (NCBI taxonomy): domain Bacteria; kingdom Bacillati; phylum Cyanobacteriota; class Cyanophyceae; order Oscillatoriales; family Microcoleaceae; genus Microcoleus; species Microcoleus sp. Pol7_A1. Next base: position 144,810 of record NZ_JAUBQD010000008.1, on the reverse strand, counting down.
GGAACTACGGGCGATCGTCACAGAGAATTTATGAGCGACAAGCAAGCGACACAGCGCCAACATAACATCAAGTGGAAACCAAACCTCCTGCTGGGGATACTCTTGTTAACCTTAGCAATTCCCTTACCCTTTGCCCAAAAGACTTTCGCACAGCAGCAGCAAACAGCCAGCTTTAGGCAGAAATTATTTCAAACGGCTCTTTATTTCACCCTCTATTTTGAGGGCGGATTCAGCAATCACCCTGCCGATAAGGGCGGCAGAACTTATCGGGGTGTCTTGCAAACGGAATACAACGCTTACCGCTACAGTCGTGGGCTTCCGCCCCTCGACGTGACGCAGATGTCGGAAGCAGAGCTCCTAGAAATTTATAAATATTACTGGGATTCGAGCCTGTCGGGCACAATGCAGCCGGCTTTGGCGATCGTCATGTTTGACACCGCCGTTAATTTCGGTATTAATAACTCAATTACCTTTCTCCAGCAAGCCTTAGGATTGCCACAAACCGGAATTTTCGATCCGCGCACCAAGGAAGCATTGAAAGCCGCTAACAACAAAAATACGGCGCTGCAAATGATTAACGAGCGGATTATTTACCGCTACAAAAGGGTGCAAGAAGATCCGACTCAGATGGCTTTTTTCCGGGGTTGGCTGAGCCGAGATTACAGTTTGTGGGGCTACGTAAACAAGCTTAAAAATTAAGCCGATTCATTTGTCAATAGGCTTTTGAGGGCGGGCTAGCAGAGCCCATCCCACAAGAAAATTTAATATTTGTGGAACAGGCATCTTGCCTGTTGCTGATATTTGTGGAACAGACCGGAAAGCCTATTTTAGAGAAATTATCGGTTGCGAAACTCTACTTCGGTTTCGAGAATCCGCACATCAAAACGAGCAAGGAAATCTTGTCCTAAAAGTCCTTCATTTGCTCGTCGATCGCCGATCCCAATTTGGATATTGCGTACAATAGAAGTTTGCACTGCTAAAGATTGAACCCAGCCTAAGCCAAATGCCACAACGCTTATATTTCTAAGCACATATAAATTGCCGGCCCCTTCAAAAATAATAGCTTTTTAAAGGAAGCAGAAGTATGAAAGCAAAAGAACGTAAAACGATCTCGCGCTTTAGATACCCGACTTCTTAAAGAAGTCGGGTATCTGAGTATTCTGTTTTTTTAGGTTTGTCTACTTACTTGCCGCAATTAGCAAAAGTAGAGAACAAGTTATAACCTTGAACTTTCGACGCTTGCCATGTATTACGCCGATCGCCAAAAAAACTTGTATCTCTACCAACGTAGCTTTGCCAACCTAATGCAGCAACAGTTGGGTACTGAGCGGGAAAATCCCCTAGCAGAGGAGTTTCTCGCGAGTCAAGTTTCCATCCTACCTTTTTGCTAAATTCTTTAATTTCTTCTTCGCAAGTTTGACAATTTAAACCCTTCCCCGTCTGTTGCCAAATCTCTAACTGCGGAGTGAAGCCGTATTTATTATTGCTGTGTTGCATCCACAATTGGTCGATCGCGCGGAGGTTCGGACAAGACGTGGGGTTGTTGCGGAGTATAGAGACGGTTTCGCGATCGGCGTCGTCCCATTTCTTAGCTTCTAATAAGGTTTGTAGTTGCCTGAATTCGCTGCTGGTTTCTTGTGCGCGAGCCCGAAAAGCTGGCTGCAAAACAGCAACAGATGCGGTGATTAATGCGAGGGTTGTTTTTCCAAGTTTAAACATGATGCTCCTCTGAGTAAAAGCGATTTAGCAAATGATTCGTTTTGGTTGACACCGATGCCACAGGTAAATTGCCCCCACTATAGCGGTTCTCAAGACTCGTGAGGTACGCGCTTACCAATTCCCTATTCAGGGAAGGGGAAGGAACCACCAGTGCATCGGTACATCAATACCCAGGTGTATCTTATTTACCCGATAAATGCTATACAGTCAACCCATTTGGATTAGCTGTTGTTGTCAAAATGTACTCAACTTGAGCCGGAGTTAAAGTCGGATTGGCATTCAAAACTAAAGCCGCTACACCCGCTACGTGTGGCGTTGCCATAGATGTGCCAGTTAGGATGTCATAGGTGTCATAGGGAGTTGTAGAATAGATGTCTACTCCCGGAGCAACTACGTAATCCAAAGGTGTGGAACCCGCACGGTTAGAGTCGTAATCCATGCTGCCGTTTATATCAATACTGCCCACGGCAATTCCCCAGCGATCGGCATTACGAGCTGGATAAGCTGGTTCGCTAAAACCAGAATTTCCCGCTGCTATCACCACAACAGAGCCTTTGTTATTTGCATACTCAATTGCGTCATTCATCAGGTTGGAAGGGGAAAACTCATTTCCCAAGCTGAGGTTAATTACATTTGCTCCATTATCAGCAGCATAGCGGATTCCAGCAGCAACATTATTCGTATAGGCGTCACCAAAGGTGTCTATCACTCTGACAGGCATAATCTTGGCATTGTAGGCAACTCCTGTGATGCCAAAATCATTTCGTTCCGCCGCGATCGAACCTGCTATGTGAGTGCCGTGACCGTATAAATCTAGATCCATTGGGTAGTTGTCGTTATACAGAAAATCCCAACCCCGAATATCATCAATAAATCCGTTGCGATCGTCATCAATGCCATTGTCCGCAATTTCACCAGGGTTCTGCCAAATATTACTATCCAAGTCGGGATGGTTGTAGTCAACACCAGTATCGATGACAGCTACAACAATCCCATTTCCTGTAATGTTATGATTCCAAACTTCGGGCGCATTTATAGCGTCTACCCCCCAATTATTCTCGCTCAAATTAGGAACATCAGGGAAGAGAGTTGAGCTGTTCAGGGTGCTGCTAACTGCTGCATTTGCATTGACTAAACCGTAGCCGTAATTGCGATTAAAAGCACCGTTAGGTGTAGGAATATCTGGCAATACAGGAACAGGTGTTGCAGAAATAGTCAGGTTGTAATTGGTAGAGCCTAAGTAGCTAGAGACTTCGACATAGTATGTCCCTGGTGCCAGATTGGATAAATTAATCACATCCGGGATGGTGCCACTCTCAAGAGAGGAGCCAATACTTTCACCCAAATCAAAAACACCGTTGCGGTTTCTATCTTGAATTAACCGTACGTCAGCATCCGCCGTCAAACCGTCGAGACGCAGGCTAAAATTGCTATTAGTGTTGGTATCAAATCGGTAGAAATCGTCGATATCGCCTGTCCCCACGAACTCCGTTAAGCTGATGCTACCGTTCTGAACGCCAACAACATTACGAGCTGTCAAAAGAGAGTTATCTGAATCGGAGAAATTCAACTGAGAGGCAGATATCGTTCCCGTTAGCGGATCTATGCTTGCGCTCGCTGACTGTGACTGCGGTTTGATTTGAGCATCGCTCACAGAGTAGCTGATGCCAGCGCTGGCATCAGCTACAATAAAATCCGCAGTTTGTGTCTGTTGGTCGGTGCTGAATGCTGTGAGATTAGTCAAGCTAGATTCAGCACTATAACTAGAAACCTTGAATGGATCGATCGCTCGCTTGAGCAAGTCGTTTTTAACCGGAAATGCTGATGTAGCGAGATCGTTTGGCTGTTGACTGAAATAAATGCTATCGGTAGGATTCGTGTTGATGTCTAACATAAGTTAAAAAATTTGTAATTTTCCAGAAAGGTGAGGTTGTTTGTAATAATGAGTTTAGTCCTTAATCTCCATTGAAGAAGAATCTGCGCCCTCACTACAAACCTATGAAAAATGATGAAAATTCCTGAACGGATATCCTACGGCTTGGAAGTTAAGTCGGCGTTAGATATTCCACAACGCCTAAGATAGCGTGGGAATTCCTGGCGTTGCATTGGCGATCGACCAAGTAACGCTTTCAGATGTATTATCCCCAATTAAGCGGGGCGGTTATAACTGCTATATTTTTAAAAGCATCCTAGATCTACTCCCTGATTGAAACTTCGATTTTTTAGAATAAGCCAAACTTCTTATAAAGTCAATTCATAAAGTTCATAACTTAAAGTCATAAAAGTCATATTTGTGAAAATATATTGCGATCGCTAGACAAGTTAGCAATATTCAGCTAAATCCTATATAACAGTAATTACACCACAGGCAAGTGAAAATTAGTTTGTAGTTGCGCTTAAGCGCCGGTCCCAAGATTGCAACTATCAAAATCAAAATTAGGAGCAAAAAAATGGTCAGATTGAGTACAATTAGTTTAAAGCATGAAATTATGACACCAGACGAAGCCAGCAATTTCTTAGATAATTTGGTATCCCAACACACAGGAGAACACCTAAGTCGATTGGAGCAGTCGATAATTCGAGGTGTTCTACAGTCTTGGACGTACAGAGAAATTCAAGCAAACGATCCGATCGCCCGCGGGTACACAGTGGGCTACATGGGGCAGTATGTCGGTTACAATTTGTGGAAAAAACTCACAAAAATACTCAGACAAGCAGAAATCATCGGACAAGAAGAAAGAGTAGTTGCAGCAAATCTTTGGGACTCTATCATGAGAGCTTTACAACAAGGTATACAACCCCCTAAACGGCAAGATCCGATGTTGGGCAAACTCATGCGGATGCGTTACCGAATCACCGAACATTTGGTGAGTACCGAGTACAGCGATACGTATCTTGCTGAAGATGAAAACTTGCCCGATCGCCCTTTCTGCCTCGTCAAGCGCCTGAAAAGCCAGTCTGAGAAAACCTGCCACCTATTCGATCGAGAAACGCGGGTTTTATATCGATTGGGTCAACACGATCGGATACCAGAATTGTTAGCTCGCTTTGAAGAAGATGGATATTTTTATTTAGTTTATCAATTCATCGAAGGGCAACCCTTGTATCAAGAACTAACCGAAGGTCAACCTTGGGAAGAACATCAGGTTATCGCTTTGTTGAAAGATATCTTGGAAGTGCTTGTTTTTGTTCACAAACAAGATGTAATTCACCGCGACGTTCACCCTCAAAACTTAATCAGGCGGACATCAGATGGTAAAATTGTATTAATTGACTTTGGGGCGGTTAAAGAAATCAACACTTCACAAAACAGCATCGGTCAAACGAAATCGCGCGGCGGTACTCAGCAAGACTACATTCCCCCCGAACAAGCCATCGGCTCGCCGAAATTTTGCAGCGACATCTATGCTGTCGGGATTATCGGGATTCAAGCCTTGACAGGAATGCGCCCGAAACAACTCAGAGTTGATAATTTAGGGAATCTCATTTGGGAGAAAAATGCAACTGTCACTCCGGAGTTTGCTCGCGTTTTAGACCAGATGGTGCTGTACGCTTTCCCCCAGCGTTACCCGTCAGCAACCGAAGCTTTGGAAGCACTTCAAAAGTTGGGAGTTAGTTGACAGTTGTCAGTTGACAGTTGATAGTTGACCGTTACCAAACCAAATCCGACTTTAATATCCCCTCTTTAGTCCGCGCAGGCGGACTTTGTTTGTGTAGTAGCGGTTTCACACCGGCGAGTCTTATCTGTTGTGCCGATCGCATTTCCCACAGCCGCATCAGCCACTTGACAATGCGAGTGATTTTGTTGCCGATCGATTCATCCGCTACCATTATCCCTCGATGCACTGAGTAAAAACACTCGGTCTTGCCGATGAATCGGGCGCCAACTTCAGAGATATAAGGCCCAAGGAACAAGGAACAAGGAATTTTTTTTAATTTACAACCAATAAAAATTATTGAATTCTGCCGGATGCCTTCTACATAAGAGCCTTCAACCTTCATTTGACTATATATCTAAAGTTAGATAAAATAATTCATATTTTATGCTTAGCAGTTTAAAAAATATCTTAAGCAGCTTTGTATAGCGGGCAACAATATCACTACAGTGTTTATTGTTACCTTGGATACGTAGAAAACCAAATAATTTGAGGGATCGAGAAATTGGAACTTTTTGAAGGAGCACAACAAGTGCAAACGCCATTAACCCCAATGGCGGCAGTCCAGTCTTTTTCCAAAAAAGCTAGTATTGCAGTAATCGCGATCGGCTGTACAGTCATTTTGGGTTGGATATTCGATCTGCCACTCTTAAAGAGCATTCTGCCCGGACTCGTGACCATGAAAGTCAATACTGCGGTCTGCTTTATTTTGAGTGGGTTTTCTCTGTTCATCCAACAGCGACGGCGCGCCGAATCAACAGCAATAAAGCATCAAGTAATTACTAAATTTTTAATTTTTAGCTGCTCATTTTTTATTATATTAATTACCTTCTTAACCCTAGTTCAATATAGCTTTAATTTAGACTTAGGTATCGACCAACTGCTATTTAAAGAAAGTTACACCTTGACAAGCCCCGGAACACCAGGACGGATGGCACCAAATACTGCTACTGCTTTTTTATTGCTGGGAACAGCCCTGCTGCTGCTGTCAGAACGCCGCCCTAAATATCAAGGGGTTCAAATCTTAAGCTGTTCAGCATTTTTTATTGCATTTCTGGGTTTAATCGGCTACATCTACGGCAAAGCTTTATTTTACAGAATTGGCGATAGTACAGGAATGGCTTTGCACACGTCCGCAGCATTTATGTTGCTGAGCTTTGGCATTTTATTTACTAATCCAGAGCGAGGATTCATAGCAGTAATGGCGAGCGATCGCGCTGGCGGCATCATGGCGAGGCGCTTGTTGCCGCAGGCAATTATTATCCCGCCTTTAGTGGGTTATTTCATCATCTCGGGAGAGCGCTTACAAGCCTACAGGTCTGATGTAGGAATATCGCTGTTAAGCGTATTGAACGTGATTATTTTTACAGTTTTAATTTGGCAGAATGCAAAAACTCTCTGCACCGCCGACCGGAAGCGCTATCGAGCGGAACTAGAACTGAGGAAAGCTAAATCCGACTTAGAAAATAAAGTTGAGAAACGGACTCTCCAACTGCAACTCGCCAACGAGCAATTGCAGCAGCAAATTATCGAATCTCAAACAACAAAGCAGGCACTCCAAAATAACTACAACCTATTGCTGACAGTCATCAACAGTACACCAACAGCCCTATTTGTCAAAGATATTCAGGGCCGTTACATGATGCTAAACGCTGCCGGAGCCAGTATAATTGGCAAGTCTGTAGACGACATTATCGGCAAAGATGACAGCGAGTTATTTCCGCCGGAAATTGCGGGCAATATTAGGAAAACAGATCGCCCAATTATGGCAGCGGGAAAAACGCAAGCGATCGAAGAAGAGCTACCAGTTAAAGGCAATTTGAGGACATTTCTTTCTACAAAAAGCGCTTACCGGGATGGACTAGGAAATATCAGCGGTATAGTTAGCATCGCGCGCGATATTACTGAGAGCAAACAAGCCGAAATCGCCAACAGCAGTCTGGCCGCAATTCTGGAAGCAACACCGGATTTTGTAGGTATCTGCGACCTCGAAGGACGCGCGGTTTATATCAACAAAGCAGGCAGAAAAATGGTGGGTATAAACGAAAACGAAGATATATCCAACCGACAAGTTGCAGAATTCACGGCAGCCTCAGCCCGCAGCAATTTGAAACAAGCGATCGCCACCGCTGTTTCCGGGGGCGTTTGGAGCGGAGAAACAGCCTTCGTGTCAGGATCGGGACTCGAAATTCCCGTCAGCCAAGTCATCATCTCTCACTCCGCAGCGGGCGGCAAACTCGCATACATTTCGACGATCGCCCGCGACATCAGCGATCGCTTCCAAGCTGAACAAGCGCTGCAACTGTCTCAAGCTCGTTTCGCCGGCATTTTAGAAATTGCCGACGACGCGATTATTTCCGTAGATGCTGACCAAAAAATTATCTTGTTCAACCAAGGTGCAGAACGGATTTTTGGGTGGACGGCTGCTGAGGCGATCGGGCAATCCCTGAGCCTGCTGTTGCCCGAAGCTTTTGCCGCCCCTCACAGCCACCTCGTCAGCAATTTCGGCGGCGGCGTTAAACAAGCCCGAAAAATGGGCAACCGCAAAGAAATTTTCGCCCGCCGCCGAGACGGTACTGAATTTCCCGCCGAAGCTTCTATTTCCAAACTCGAAGTTGCAGGGGAAATCATATTCACAGCAATTTTGCGCGACGTGACAGCCAGCCGGCAAGCCGAAGAATTTGTGCGTCTGAGCGAGGAAAGATACCGATCGCTGGCAATGGCCACGGCGCAACTGGTATGGACGACAGACGGCCAGGGAAAGCCGATCTCACCGATCGACTGGATGGCATATACAGGTCAAAGTTGGGAGGAAGCTACAGACAATTGGGTTTCGGCAATTCACCCAGACGATCGCCCGATCACGGCCCAAGCTTGGAAGCGCGCAGCAGAAACCAAAAGTCTCTACGAAGTCGAGCACCGCTTGCGGGCTGCAGACGGCAGCTACAGACACTTCTGGGTGCGCGGAGTTCCAGTTTTAGCAGAAGACGGCAGCATTCGCGAATGGGTGGGAACTCACACCGACATTAGCGATCGAGTCCAAGTTTTGGAAGCACTCAAGCAGTCCGAGGGACTGTATCGATCGCAAGCAGCCGAGCTCGAAAAAGCTGTCCAGGAGTTGCACCAAGCTCAAACTCAACTAATCCAAACCGAAAAAATCTCTTCTCTCGGGCAGCTAGTCGCCGGCGTCGCCCACGAAATTAACAATCCGATTAACTTCATCTACGGCAACATCACCCACGCCAGCGAATACGCCACAGACTTGCTCGGTTTGCTCCACCTTTACCAGGAAAAATACCCTAATCCCGTCCCGGAAATTGTAGAAGCAGCCGAAGATATTGAAATCGATTTTTTAATGGAAGACTTTACAAAGATTTTGGAATCAATGAAAGTAGGAGCCGATCGCATCCGCGACTTAGTTGTATCCTTACGCAACTTTTCCAGACTCGACGAATCGCAGATGAAGCTAGTAGACATTCATGAAGGAATCGAAAGCACTTTGCTAATTTTGCAGCACCGGATCAAAGCTAATGTAGTTCGTCCGGCGATTGAGATTATCAAAAAATACGGCAATTTCCCAAAAGTCGAGTGCTATGTAGGTCAGCTAAATCAAGTATTTATGAATCTTTTAGGAAATGCGATCGACGCCCTCGAAGAGTACAACAATCATGCTTCAAACGAAATCGAAATCTCTTTTCGCCCCAAGACAATTCGGATTAGCACCAGTGCGAATTCAGACACAGTAACAATTCGGATTGCCGACAACGGGATGGGAATCAATCAAGAAGTTATTCACAAGTTATTCGACCCATTTTTTACTACTAAACCCGTCGGCAAAGGCACAGGCTTGGGACTGTCAATCAGCTATCAGATTATAGTTGAAAAACACCGAGGCAATTTGCAGTGTGTTTCCGCACCCGGGGAAGGTGCAGAGTTTGTCATAGAGATTCCCATTTCCCAAAAAGTATCAGCGCTGGCTGCGGAAAACACAAAGGAAATGGTCAATCGATTTTAGATTTTAGATTTTAGATTTTAGATTGAAGCATTGACCCCACGGATAAATTCGGGGGCTTGTTTATAGGATACACGTTTTTTATTTCTGGACGGATGAAGCCGGAGGCTTTCAGTCATTAGTCAGTAGTCAGTAGTCATGAGTCATTAGTCATTAGTTTCAGGGTTCACCCATCGGGGGGGCTAGAAACCCGGTTTCTAAGAGTTTTGCGTTTAGTGACGAGAAATATAGGGAGAAACCGGGTTTCTGAGGTAGCGAGTGCATCCAGGGCTTGCATTTTGAGATCGTAGTCTGAAAACCTGGATTTTCACGAATCCTGTTACTCTCCGCTTCTCGATCGCCCTAAATCGAAATAATTCTTTACAATAAAAAAGTAACAATCCAATTAACTTTGACAAATTCCCTTGAAAATGCCTGTAAACCAACTTTCTCCAACAGCCTCCACCGAAACACAGACACTCGACTTTGACATAGCCATCGTCGGAGGCGGCATAGTTGGGGCAACCTTAGCCAGCGCCTTAAAAGATTCCGGCTTAAAAATCGCCATAATCGAAACCCAACTCCCCGCAGTGGCAGCAGCCAAAAAACAAGCTTATGCAATTACCTTACTATCAGGAATGATTTTAGAAGGTATCGGCGTGTGGCAACAAATCTTGCCGCAAATTACCACCTTCGAGCAAATTAGCCTCTGCGACGGCGACTATCCCGGCGTCGTCGAATTCCACCGCCCAGACTTGGGAAATACTGGCAAATTACCCGTACCAAAAACAGCTTTAGGTTATGTCGGCGAGCACCGAGTCATGCTGTCAGCTTTGCACGAATGTTTGGCAAAAAACCCGAATTTTAGTTGGGTATGTCCGGCGGAAGTAGTCGAGGTAAAATATTTAACTAATTGCGCTGAAATAGAAGTCCAACAACACGGAGAAACTCGGATAATTCGCACCAAATTATTAGTCGCCGCCGACGGTTCGCGATCGCGCATCCGCACCGAAGCCAACATCAGCACTCGCGGCTGGAAATACTGGCAATCCTGCGTTGCTATCACTATTAAAGCAGAAAAACCGCACAATGATATCGCTTTTGAGCGCTTTTGGCCGAGCGGCCCGATGGGAGTCTTACCATTACCTGGGAACCGTTGTCAAGTAGTTTGGACAGCACCCCACGCGGAAGCGAAAGCTTTGCAACAAATGGATGAAACAGAGTTTTTGACTTTGTTGGAACAGCGCACGGGCGGGCTTTTAGGGCGTTTGGAATTGGAGAGCGATCGCTTTTTGTTTCCGGTGCAGTTAATGCAGAGCGATCGCTACGTTTTGCCCAGATTAGCACTAATTGGCGACGCGGCCCACTGCTGCCATCCCGTGGGCGGCCAGGGATTGAATATGGGCATTCGAGACGCTGGGGCGATCGCCCAAATCTTGCAGCAAGCCCACCAAAAAGGCGAAGATATCGGCGACTTGCGAGTATTGAAACGGTATCACAACTGGCGGAAAAAAGAGAATTTAATCGTGTTAGGATTTACCGATTTTCTAGACAGATTATTTTCTAATACTTGGCTGCCAATTGTAGCATTTCGCCGCTTCGGATTGTGGTGTTTGCGGACAATTCCCCCAGTGAGGTTTCTAGCCTTGCGCTTGATGACCGGTTTAATGGGGCGGCCGCCGGAATTAGCGAAAAATTAGAAGAAACCGGATTTTTTCCCATTTCTTCGCCTGTAACAAAATATTCTCGCAAAAACCCGGTTTCTGGCCACCTGTGCGTATCAAAATCAAAGAAACCGGGTTTTACAGTAACAATGGCTCAATTTTGGTTTGCACCTCCTCAATCACATCTTCAGATACAGACTCAACGAATCGAACACCGCGAACCTTCCAGTCTAGACACTTGATTTGATCTGCAAGGATTACTCCTTGAACTTTCAATCCAGTCGGTAGAGGAACTTCAAAAGGATAGCCTTTTTGTTGCTTTGTAATAGGCATAAATAAAGCTAAGCAGCTTTTCTCATTGTAAGCACGAGGCGACAGCACAAAAGCAGGTCTAAGTCCCTTTTGTTCGTGTCCCTTAGTTGGGTCAAAGTCTAAATAAACGATATCGCCTCGACTCGGAATGTAGGGATTTAATTGTGTCACCAAACTTCGTTCCCCACAGCAACTCCACTATCAATCTCATTATGAAGATTCTCTGGGGTAATCGCTTCAACCAACTCCTCAAGTGAATATCGCCGACGATTTATCGGCTCGATCGTCAGCCTACCATCTATCAACACAAGCTGCACTTGGGAACCTTCAGCTAAGTTAATCTCTTTAGCTAAATGCTGTGGAATCCGAACAGCAAGACTGTTTCCCCATTTGGCGATCGTTGCAACCATAGCCTAATCCTCTAGCTAGTGATATTACTCTGAGGAATTCACCTTTTTTCAGGATGTATATACAGAGTGTCTACAGTATAGCAACTAAGAAAAAGATTGACAAGTTGCAATATTTTGCGATCTCTTAGTCCGCGGAGGCGGACTTCGTTTGTGTAGACGCGGTTGAAACCGCCTCCTTCATAAAGCCACCCGCGCACAATCAAAGAAACCGGCTTTTTTCCCATCTCTTCGCCTGTAACCAAATATTCTCGAAAAAACCCGGTTTCTGGCCACCCATCGAATCATGGTAAAATAAACATCGGTGTTACTGACAACTCCCCACAATGGAAGAAACCCGCGCCCAAGCTTATCAGCAATTGATTGAGACACTCCTGAATTGCCCCAACGGTGAGGAACGGCAGATTTTACAGGATAACTTAGAATTGGTAGATTCGGGGTTTCTGCAAGTTTGCGAGGTAGTAGCAAAAAACCTGGCAGAGGAAGGAGAGGAAAATCACGCTAATTATTTACGGAATTTGGCCAGTCAGCTAGGGCAATTCTTGGGGATGAACGATGAGGGAGATAGCGATAACTCTGAAGGTGAAAATCTCCAAGAGTATTTAGAGTTTATCCGAGACTTATTGCAAGCAGAACAAGATAGCAACAGCGATATTAAAGTAATTTACCCCATGCTGGCCGAGCGGCAACATCTCCTCAATGACCGTTTTGCCGAGATTTTACAGCAAGTGACCCAGAATTTTATTGCCAAACATCCCGAAGCAATTGAATCTATTCTCGGGATTATTGGAAACTTGAGTATTCATATTAGTGACTTTCCGCTGGGGAAAAGAGCGAATAATCTTGAAATTGCCATTACTGGTTATCAAATACTTTTAAGTAATTGGGAACCCGGAAGCGAAAACTGGGCAGGGATGCAAAATAATCTGGCAACAGCCTACAGTGAAAGAATCAGGGGAGAGAAAGCAGAGAATATCGAACTGGCGATCGCATCTTGCACTGCTGCATTAACCGTCTACACCCGCGATGCCTTTCCCGAATATTGGGCAACGACGCAAAATAATCTGGCAGCAGCCTACAGTGACAGAATCAGGGGAGAGCAAGCAGAGAATATCGAACTGGCGATCGCATCTTACACTGATGCATTAACCGTCTACACCCGCGATGCCTTTCCCGAATGGGCGGCGACTAAAAATAATCTGGCAGCAGCCTACAGTGACAGAATCAGCGGAGAGAAAGCAGAGAATATCGAACTGGCGATCGCATCTTACACTGACGCATTAACCGTCTACACCCGCGATGCCTTTCGCCAAGATTGGGCTATGACGAAAAATAATCTGGCAACAGCCTACATTTACAGAATCAGCGGAGAGAAAGCAGAGAATATCGAACTGGCGATCGCATCTTGCACTGCTGCATTAACCGTCTACACCCGCGATGCTTTTCCCGAATATTGGGCAACGACGCAAAATAATCTGGCAATTGCCTACAGTGACAGAATCAGGGGAGAGAAAGCAGAGAATATCGAACTGGCGATCGCACTTTATCGCAATGCTTTAACTATTAGAACTCGCGAGGCTTTCCCACAACGACATACAGAGACTTTATCTAATTTAGGTAATCTTTACCGAAGTAACCAGCAATGGCAACTCGCTTATGATACCTATGACCCAGCTATTGAAACAGTAGAAATTTTACGGGGCGAGATTCAATCTGGGGATGAAAGCAAACAGAAATTAGCCGAAGAATGGAATAAGCTTTATCTGGGCATGGTAGAAGTTTGCATCCAACTGAAACGCTACACCAAAGCCCTAGAATACGTCGAACGCAGCAAAGCCCGAAACTTAGTCGAACTCCTCGCCACCCGCGACTTATACCCCAAAGGCAATATTCCCGAAACCGTTCTCAACGAACTCTCGCGCCTGCGTCGAGAAATTGATGTCGAACAGCGCCGACTAGACAAGCAACAGACAAACCGTAACAGCAACAGTGGCACAATATCGGGAGAACGCAGCCTCCCAATCGACAGCCTACAAACTACCAGCCGCGATTCTACCAATCTCACCCAATTGCGTAAACAACTCGATGAATTGATTGCTCATGAAATTACATTAATTGATCCTGATTTTAGCCTAACCCAAAAAGTTAAGCCCATCCTCTACAAAGACATTCAAACTCTGATCGGTGAAAACACCGCTATTCTTGAGTGGTACATCATAGGCGATAAATTTCTAACTTTCATCATCACCCCACAATCCCCAACACCAATAATCTGGCAATCTTCAACAGCAGACTTTCAAGCCTTGGTAAATTGGGAGAACGAGTATCGCAAAGAGTACAAAGAGATAAAACCCCAATGGAAGCAAAAACTAGCCTCCCGCCTCCAAAACCTAGCTGAGATTTTGCATCTTGATGAGATTTTAAAGAATATTCCGAAACCGTGCGATCGACTGATTTTAATTCCCCATCGCTTCTTGCATCTTTTCCCCCTTCATGCGTTGCCAATCTCCCACGAAAGGGATTTTGAAAGCGGATGCACCGATGAAATCGATTCTTCTATCACTGTATCCCTGTCCAAATCCGAATCGTGCCTTCTCGACTTATTCCCTGGTGGAGTCAGCTATGCCCCCAGTTGCCAACTACTGCAACAGGCGAAACAGCGACAACGCCCTAATTTCTCTCACCTATTTGCTATTGCCAATCCTACCAAAGACCGCTACTTACTTGAACTGCAAGCCGCTAACATCCGTCACAAATTCAAATCTAATGATTTCTTGGCAAAAGATGATGCTAATAAAAACGCAATTCTAAACGCGAAACTCAGCTTTGCCAACTGCGCCCATTTCGGTTGTCACGGCGAATTTGAGCCTGACTCGCCTTTGGAATCATCCCTGGTATTCGCAAATAAAGAACGCTTGACACTGTTGGAAATCTTGAATCTTGACCTAAATCAATGTCGTCTTGTCACCCTCTCCGCCTGCGAAACAGGATTGACAGAATCCAAAACCAGCGATGAATATATCGGCTTACCTTTCGGATTTCTCTTAGCAGGTAGCCCTAGTATGGTCAGTACCCTTTGGAAAGTGGATGAACTCGCCAGCACTTTGTTACTGATTCGGTTCTATGAAAACCTAGAAACTCTATCAACGGTTACTGCTCTCAATGAGGCACAACAATGGCTGCGGAATCTGACCTCTGAGGGGCTTGAAGCATTATTAAAATGCCTCAAACCGCAAATCGATCAAACATTTAAACTGTTGCCCAAAAAAGAACGCGCACGCTTTATTAATACTCCTCTGGAGGGCGCACTGAACCGCAAGCCGTTTCCTTTTGCTCAACCTCATTACTGGGCTGGCTTCACTGCGATCGGTGTTTAGCAATCCCCTGACAAAAATTGTCCAAATTTTTCGTGCTTATGTAAATAAGTACCAGTGTTAATGGTACTCCTGGGTAAACGCCAGCAGTTATTAGCGAACCCAATGCAACAGCAAAACCTTGACTCAATACGTCTTTAAAGGCTTGCGTACAAATATGAGGACGTAATTTATCGGCTAATTTTTCTAACCAGCTAGGCTCATTTGGGTTTCTTGCATCTAGATCGTTGTCTAATTCTCCTGACTTAATTGCTAAGGTTTCGGCTGCATATTCTAAATCGCCTTCACACTCTTCAAGTACATCAAGATCTTTTAGAGCATCGGGATATTCTTGTAATTCGGAGCGATACTGTTCAATTTCTGCTTGGGTAACGGTAATCATTGGGATAATGGCGATCAAATAAATGAGTAATTCTTATTTTGCCATAATTATTGTACTTCTTTTGTGTAGAAACCCGGCGGTTGAAAGCGGCTACACAAACAAAGAAACTTCATCTTTGAGCAGTCAAAACGATGCCACCATGTTCGGGATAACGCTGAGCTAAAACCTGAAAATCCCGGATATTAAACGTAAAAATACACCGCCCTCGCGCTGTTGCTTCTAGCAATTGAGCCTCATCGCTAGCATCTAAAGCCATCCACTCAGTCGGTGTCCGAGTGACATCGTGACTGCGAGATAAAAGGGCGGCTTGCAAAGCTTTAATAGAGGTATCGGCATCTAGATGCAAGAGCGGTTTAGACATGAGCAGCTTCGATAATTTGCTCAGCGGCAATAGATGCGTCTATTTCTTGATGGTGAGCCGCATAAAAAGCGAGAACATCGTTCACTCGATCTTCACTTAAGTCATACTCAGTGGCAATTTGGTTTGGAGAAAAACCCCATTTCTGCGCTGCGATGACTACTGTTTGCACCCGCAACCGAGTGCCGCGCAAAACGGGAACGAGTTCGCCGCTAGCGCCGCGCACATAGGTGATTTCAGGAAAAGCCGGATCGTCATTCCGCTGGTTGAGGGTAGCGACTTTTTCGGCTACAGCCCAGAGGATAAACTGATCGAAGGAAATGCCTTGGAGTGTTGCCAATTTTTCAGCTTCTTGCTGTAACTGAACGGGTAAGTTTAAGGCGTAGGATGTCATTGATATAACTTCCGTTTGCTAAGAGAATTGCAGATGGGCAGTAGTTTAGTTTGAGAGTTTCTCAATTCTTAAAATCTTGGAAAAACTTTAGCTTCTATCTTAGCGCAATATCTCTAGGGGATGTTCGGTGATTATTCAGAGTCCATACCTACTGATAAAAAAGCCGATCGCCCTTTCCCTAAAAACACCAAAGGGCGATCGACTTTTTACCTCAATTAATCTCGACTTACGCACTAGGACTTTCATAAACCGGGTTTTTTCCCGAGTCTGTGGGCTGTAACGAAGTCCGATCGCAAAAACCCGGTTTTTCGCCACTCACCCACAAATCAAAGAAACCCGGTTTTTCACCAAATCTTCGCCTGTAACCAAATATTCTCGCAAAAACCCGGTTTCTGGCCACCCACCCATCAAATACAAAACAACTGCCAACAGCAAAAACTGTCAACAGTTGTTTTATACATTCAATGCGGATGGCGAGACTCGAACTCGCAAGGACATATTGCCACACGCACCTCAAGCGTGCGCGTATACCAATTCCGCCACATCCGCTCTTTCTGGCAATCTCCGGGATTTTTTGCGTTACGAGTTAAAGATCCACAGGTTGAGGTTCCTGACATTTAACTTGTGACTTGCCCTTTTGCACCGCCGATTTACAATCATAGCACCACTACCAGCCAAATGTAAAATAAACTTTTATGAACAATTTCTGCAAAAGCATTATCCAGAACATACCGAAAGGCATTATTGTACAGAATATTGAGTGAATTAAGCAGCGAAGATGGGGTTCTCGAAAATTTTAATCGCTAATCGGGGAGAAATAGCTCTCCGCATACTGCGCACCTGCGAGGAAATGGGGATTGCCACGGTCGCCGTTCACTCCACCGTAGATAAACACGCCTTGCACGTCCAGTTGGCAGACGAAGCCGTTTGCATCGGCCCCCCCACCAGCAGCAAAAGCTATTTAAACATCCCCAACATCATCGCGGCCGCCCTGACGCGCAACGCCGCAGCCATTCACCCGGGCTACGGATTCCTCTCGGAAAATGCCCGATTTGCAGAAATCTGCGCCGACCATCAAATTACCTTCATCGGCCCTTCTCCTGCCGCGATGCGGGCGATGGGCGACAAATCCACCGCTAAAGAAACTATGCAGCGGGTGAAAGTCCCCACAGTTCCCGGTAGCGACGGATTGCTGGCGGACGAACGCGAAGCTTTGTCGATCGCCCGCGACATCGGCTATCCTGTGATGATCAAAGCCACAGCCGGCGGTGGTGGCCGGGGGATGAGGTTAGTGAGAGAAGCATCCGAACTCCCCAAACTATTCTCCGCAGCCCAAGGCGAAGCCGATGCAGCCTTCGGCAATCCCGGAGTCTACCTCGAAAAATTCATCGAAAAACCCCGGCACATCGAAATCCAAATCCTCGCCGACAACTACGGTAACGTCATCCACCTCGGCGAGAGAGATTGTTCCATTCAGCGCCGACATCAGAAACTCCTCGAAGAAGCCCCCAGCCCAGCCCTCACCCAGAAACTCCGAGATCAGATGGGTCACGCAGCCGTCGCCGCCGCCAAATCCATCAACTACACCGGTGCCGGCACTGTCGAATTTTTGCTTGACAAATCGGGCAAGTTCTACTTCATGGAAATGAACACCCGCATCCAAGTAGAACATCCCGTCACCGAGATGATTACAGGCCTCGACTTGATAGCCGAACAAATTCGGATCGCCCAAGGCGAAAAACTGCAAATCAAGCAAAACCAAGTAATTCTCAACGGCCACGCCATCGAGTGCCGCATCAATGCCGAAGATCCCGATCGCAATTTCCGACCTCACCCCGGCAGAATCAGCGGTTATTTGCCTCCCGGCGGCCCGGGTGTGCGGATGGACTCTCACGTTTACACCGATTACGAAATACCCGCTTACTACGATTCTTTAATCGGTAAATTGATAGTCTGGGGGCGCGATCGACCTTCAGCGATCCGGCGCATGAAACGCGCCCTGCGGGAATGCGCCATCACCGGCGTCCCCACCACCCTGGGCTTCCACCAAAAAATCCTCGATAGCCCTGAATTTCTCAACGGCGAGGTTTACACCAATTTCGTCGAACAGTTCATGAACCAAAACAATCATTAGTCAATCGGTTTTGGATTTTAGATTTTGGATTTTGGATTTTGGATTGAAGAAAGCAACCCCACGGATCGATCCGGGGGTTTTTACCCAGACTGCTTTCAGTCAACAGTCAACAGTCAACAGTCAACAGTCAACCGCCAACTTTTACATCATCATCGTCAGGAGTCCTTGCTGACCGAGAATCATTTCTCGCAGCAAGCTACAGATACCGACCCAAATAATCGGCGTAATGTCCACCCCGCCGATCGGCGGTACAATCTTTCTAGTTACGGCTAAAAAAGGTTCCGTCGGCCAAGCAATCAGACTCAACGGCAACTTGCTCAGGTTCACCTCGGGATACCAAGTCAGAACGATCCGAAAAATAAAGAGCAAAGTCATCAGCACTAGGACAGAGCCCAGAATCCAACTTGCAACGGTAATACCAGTCATGGGTCTTATCTCGAAATCTTAAGTTTTGTTAAGTCAGCCGTTCATAATTTTAACCGTTTCACAGGTGCGATCGAAAGTATAAAATTAATAAAAATCAAATTGTTGTAACAAAGGCTTTGAATCTATGACTCCTTCTCTCGCGAACTTTTTGTACAGCCTGCTGGTCGGCGTGGCGGTAGTAGTGATTCCAGCAACGGTCGCCCTGATCTTCATCAGCCAAAAAGACAAAATCAAGCGCACCTAAAAAGTCTGGGGGGCTTCCAGTCAGGCGTAAAAGTCAATTTTCGCCTGCACGTCGGGCCTTTTCGAGATCTGAGAAACCTCGGCTACCAGCAACTGTGAAGGCAAAACCTTCGGTTGACTGCCAAGCTGAGGTTTTTTCCCGTTAAACTCATTATTATACTCAGTTCCTAAGCTGAAACCCTGACCGGACGCTGCCCCAGAAAGCACAGTCGGGATAACAGACTTAATGATAGATGTAAAATCTAACTCGCTAACATAGGAAAGACATAGGAGATAGGCTAATGGTCAATTTAGGATTGAACTGGAGCAGCCTGTTAGGGATCATCCTAGCAGTAGCAGGGGCAGGACTGTACTTTCTGCGATCGTGGCGTCCCAAACTAGCCCGAGACCACGATATTTTTTTTGCAGCAGTCGGCCTGCTGTGCGGCGGTATTCTGTTATTTCAAGGATGGCGGCTTGACCCAATTCTGGCCTTCGGTCAATTTCTGCTCACCGGTTCGGCCATATTTTTTGCAGCAGAAAGCATTAAGCTACGGGGAGCAACCACCGCCCAAGCCAAAAGTCGCGCTCAATATGTAGATGAAGAGCGACCTGTCAGCAACGCCTACGGTTACGAAAGCTACGATTCCGACATCGAGCAGCTAGAACCAGAGGAAGACTATCCGCAGCGTCCCCGGATCAGAGGCAGCCAAGACTACCGTTCCTCCCGGGAAGCCTACGACGACGAACCCCGCCGCCGTCCCTCGAATCGCAACGGCAGCGTTAACACCTCCAAGCCCGAGTCGTCCGATCGACGAGCATCGCGCAAACGTCCCTCTCGTCCAGAAGCAGAAGCCTCGCCTGCCCAAGAGTCTGACAACTGGGACGTTTCAGACAACCCCGAAGAAAGACCGACCCGCAGCCGCAGCAGTCGCCCCCCTGCTTCGGAAAACCGCAGTTCCGATACGCCGCCGAGAACCAAAAAACCCCGTCCTGCGGAAGCATCCAGGTCTCGCCCCAGCAACCGCGACGTGGAAGCACCGCCGTCAGACTACGTGGAGTATCGACCTGTAGAATACCCGGAAGACCAACCGGATAATTCCCCCAATTTCGACAAATAGGCAAACATAAGTAGGTGGGTGAAACTAAACATTTATCCCCCAGCTCCGGCTTGGGACACCGCAGAACTCTAAGTTGCGTTTATTGATACCCATCTACTTATTATCAGATATTAGACTTATTAAAAAAACTGTAAATTGGGAGTGTGAAACCGCAGACAAACGCAGATATACACAGATAAAAGCTAATTTTTTTCTAAAAAAACCTTTTAACATACCGAACCAGTGGAACTAATCGACAGCATAATAATCTAAATATAAAATCCTCAATCTAAAATCAGCAAGATGCCTTTACTCGAAATAGGAGATCCGGCTCCCTGGTTTTCCATTCCTTCTACAAATAACCCCTTATTTAATTTCTCGACAGTTGGCGGCCGGCGAGTCGTGCTGTTTTTCTTTGGCAGCGCAGCTTTTGAACAAATTCAAGTTATCCTCAAAAGCTTTCAAGAGCTTTCAGAAGAATTCCAAAGCTTGCAAGTAGCGCGGTTCGGAGTGAGCGTTGACCCAGCAGACAAAGAACAAAACAGACCGACAACAATTGCTCCGTCCTTCCTCTTTTTCTGGGACTTAGACAAAAAAGTTAGCCAGCAGTACGGTGTTTCCCAAGATGTTGAACAAAATGGAGTTGGCGGAGTTCACTATGCGCCCCAAACTTTTGTTCTCAACGAAAACCTTCAGATAATTAATATATTGCCGATGGGCGAACCGCACCAACACGCCCAGCAAGTATTAGATTTTTTCAAAACTTTGCCTCCAATTGAGGAAGCCCGAGCCGCCACTCGCCACGCCCCGGTGTTAGTAATTCCTAACGTTTTGGACAAAAAGTTTTGCCGTACTTTGATCGATATGTACAAAGCTAATGGTGGCAGTCCATCGGGCTTTATGAGGCAAATAGAGGGGAAAACCGTTGGTCTGCACGACGACACTTTCAAAAAGCGCCGAGATTTCTTTATTAAAGACGAGGATTTCCGGCGAGAATTGAATGCGATTATTTTGCGCCGGGTGCGGCCGGAAATAGAGAAAGCTTTTCAGTTTACAATTACCAGGTTTGAACGGTATTTGATAGGTTGTTACGATGCCCAGAGTGGCGGTTATTTTCTGCCGCACCGCGACAACACTAGCAAAGCTACGCTGCACCGCAAGTTTGCGATGACGCTAAACTTGAATGTGGGAGAGTACACGGGGGGATTTTTACGGTTTCCAGAGTACGCGCCGCACGGTTATAAAGGCGATTCTGGCACGGCGATTATTTTTTCGTGTTCTTTGCTGCATGAAGCGACTTCCGTGATTAGCGGTCAGCGTTTTGCTTTGCTGTCATTTTTTTACGGTGATGAGGAGGCTGAGGTGCGGAAAGCTAATTTCAAGTATCTTGCTGCTGATTCAGATTCCCGAATTGGAGAACCGGCGTGAGGAAGGTCACTACCGTTGTGCAAGTCCTAAAATAATTACAGAGGGTAGTTAGCAGTTAGCAACAAAACTTAATTCCTAGCTACCGATCGCTAAATACTAAAATCGATCGCCATGAATTTCACACTTCTAATTTTAGCAGTATCGGGAATTTTAACGGTTGGGGTAACAGCCAGCGCCAGTGCGGTTGTTACGACATCCCCTGTACGGCAATCAACAGATTTAACGGAATTTAACTCGGTGCATTCCCAGGGTGCGATCGCCCAAAATGTCGATGAACAAACCAATATTCGCGTCTACGAAAAAGCCAGCCCTGCGGTTGTTAGCGTCGATACCGGTAAATCTAACGGTAGCGGTACAATTATCAGCCCTGACGGCATGGTGTTAACGAACGCCCACGTTGTTTCGGCCGGCGGTACCGTGAATATAATTCTGTCAGACGGCAGAAAGCTTGTGGCCGATGTCGTCGGATTCGGCGAAGAAGGTCTAGACTTAGCCGTGGTTAAGATTCGCGGTCAAAACAATTTGCCCACCATTCCTTTAGCCCGTCCCGGTTCGGTGAAAGTCGGGCAACAAGCATTTGCGATCGGCAATCCATTCGGTCAATTTCAAGGTACTTTTACAGTCGGAATTGTCAGCCGCATCGACCTCGAGCGGGGCTTAATTCAAACCGACGCCGCCATCAATCCCGGCAATTCAGGAGGGCCGCTGCTCAACAGTTCAGGAGAATTAATCGGCGTCAATACTTCTATTTTTACTCGCGGTCGAGGCGGTGGCAGTATCGGTATCGGTTTTGCAATTTCAGCAGACAAAGTATCGGCTTTCCTGACAGCGGTACGAGAAGGGCGAGCTCCCCGCGTGGCTCAAACCCGATCGCCCTTTGGCAACAAATCACCTGAAAAACTCGCCTTAAACGGGCCCGCCGTCAGTGGCAAACTCACCAACCAGTCTAGCGTTCTGCCCACCGACAACAGCTTTTTTGACCTCTACTCGTTTGAAGGAAAAGCGGGTCAGCAAATCACAATAGAAATGAAAAGTCAAGAGATTGACCCTTATTTAATATTGCTCGGACCCAACCAGCGCGAAATCGCTCAAGACGATGACGGAGCAGGCAGTAAAGACGCCAGAATAACAGTTAGGCTGCCTGCAGACGGGACTTACACGTTAGTAGCCAATTCCTACGAAGCTAGGCAGTCGGGTGCTTATACGTTAGAACTGAAAGCGAGTGCTTCTACCGGCACTTCTCGGGCAATTTTGCAAGAAGAAGCTGCTTTAGTCGCAGGCGGTCCGGTATTGCCGTCTGACAACAGTCTGTATCGCGAGTATACTTTTGAAGGTCGATCGGGTCAGTCTGTAGCCATTTCCCTCGAAAGTACAGATTTCGATCCCTATGTGGCTATCTTTGGCCCTAACGGCCGATTAGTGGCAGAAAATGACGACGCAAGCGATTCGACTAAAAATGCGTTTCTGAGCGTTACTTTGCCCGCTACGGGTCGCTATCGCGTAATTGTCAATGCTTATGATGCTTCGGGCCGGGGTCGTTACACTCTAACTGTCCGTTGAAAATGGGTAATGGGGAATTGGTAATGGGGAATTGGTAATGGGGAATTGGTAATGGGGAATTGGTAATGGGGAATTATTTTTCTTCCTTCTTCCTTCTTCTTCTTCCTTCCTTGTTGCTTCCTTCCTTTTTCCTTCTTCCTCCTTTCTTCTTTGCAAATCGAGGTAATTCATGCGTCAAGTTAGATTTTGGGCGATCGCGCCAATTGCTCTGGTAGCTACTTTTTCTGGCAAGCCGACTCTCTCTTCGCCAGTTTCAAATTCAGGTGGAGTTGCTAACAGCAGTTCTACCCTCATTTCAGCAGAATTTCCTCAAAATTCACCTGATGCGAACCCTGCTGGTAAGGCTGTTTTAGCTCAAGCAAGCCCCAACCCGTCGCCATCACCACAGAGTTCGCCAACTCAGAGTCCAACTGTACAACCTTTGCCAAGTCCCGATCCGGGTTCATCTAAGGTCATTTTAGAGCAAAACGGAGAACTCACCCCTGCTAAGTCATCTGTACTGCCCTCGGACAGCAGTTTGTACGATGAGTATACCTTTGAAGGCACTCAGGGTCAGAAAGTGGTTGTTACCGTTGAAAGTACCGAGTTTGATACTTATCTCGCTATTTTCAACTCCCAGGGCGAGCTACTTGCAGAAAATGATGATGTGACGCAGCAAAATTCCAATTCTGAGCTTAGTGTTACCTTGTCTGCGAGCGGTCGCTACCGCGTCATTGTCAATGCTTACGAGCCGCCTCCAAAAGGTAGAGGCAAGTACAGTTTGACCGTCCGCGAAACAACTGGAAATTAGTTTGAACGAAATCCCTATCCATTATCTATGTGAATAATTTCTCGATAGGCGACTGGAAACCAAGCTTAAAAGTACAGGTTAAATTTGCAGTAACTTAACTTGATTTCCGCTTTTTATAAGCAGGAATGCAGGTAAAAAATGGATGATTATCTATTTTTTTACCTGCTTTTTTATAGAAAAAGTAAGAAGGAAGAAGGTTTTAGTTATTGAGGAGAGAAGGAAGAAGGAATCGACCGCATTAGTTTCAGGAATTAAGAACGTCCTAACCGTGTTGGCGGTTGCTAAATGAATATAATTTACGCATCGGTACCCTGAAATCGAGTTTTTTACCAAAATACTTTATGGCAGACCTATAATCGGTAAAAAACCCGGTTTTAGAGCATTTTTAGTGCCTCATATACCGCTCAATTTAACGCAGACCCAGCCAGGTGAAAAAATCCTGGCGGGTGAAGAATTCTAGCAGCAAAAGTCCCACGAATCCCACCATCGCAAATCGTCCGTTGATTTGTTCGGCGTAGGCATTCCAGCCAAAGGCTGGTTCTGGTTGTTTTGGGGTATTTGGGGTTGTCGGTTTTGGGGATGGAGGAGTTTTAGCAGTCATTTAAAAGTTTTAAGTTTCGTGTTGTGAGTGATGATTTTTGGGAAGCTTTGCGATCGCACAACTTGTAATTTACCAGGAAAATGACAGCCGATCGCTAATCTGCTGACTTTTCTAAACTTTGAACCGATTCGATCAGATTTCGCACCGTTTCAGTACCTTCTGAAGGCTCAAAAAACAGCGGGAACTTGCCCCGAGCGATCATTCTCAAACCCAACGGGCCCAGACTCAGCAAACCTTTAACGTCGCGGAAGTAGTTTCCTACTACTTCGATGCCAAATTTGCGCTCGTCTATCCAGCCGCCTTCTTTGACGAGATCGATTAAAACTTTGCGGTGGCGGATCGATCGACTGGCTTGGTCGTCTTTGCGATCGAGAATCTCTTGTTTAATCTTACCAATTTGATCCATCGGCGCGACTTCCATCGGACAAACCGAGTTGCAGTAGTAACAGCGGGTGCATCCCCAGACGCCTGCGGTGCCTTCGTTATATTTTTCGAGCCGATTTTCGGTTTCGCTGTCGCGGGAGTCGGCGATCGTGCGGTAAGCTTTGGCGAGGGCGTGGGGGCCGACAAATTCCGGGTTGACTTCGCGGGCGTTGCACTCAGAATAGCACGCGCCGCAGAGGATGCAGTTGCCGGTTTGGTCGAGTTTCGATCGCTCTTCTGGAGTTTGCAGAAATTCCCGTTCGGGAATTGCTCGCGAGGCGGTGCTGACATAGGGTTCCACTGCTTCCAGGTTGTCCCAAAAACTGGTCATGTCAACAACCAAATCTTTAATGACCGGCATATTTCCCATTGGGGCGACGGTGATTTCTGGGATGAAATCGGCAGGCTTTTCTGCTGAACTTGAATAAGCTATTTTTTGCAGTCTTGCGAGTTCGCTGGCCACATTTTCTTTGCAAGCTAATGCCGATCGCCCGTTAATTCGCATAGAACAACTGCCGCAAATTGTATTGCGGCAATTTTTGCGAAAAGCTAATGTGCCGTCCTGTTCCCACTTGATGCTGTTGAGGCAGTCGAGGATGGTATTGCTCTCTTCCACGTCTAGGGTGTATGTGTGAACCCGGGGAGCCTCGTTTTGATTTTGGCGGACTACGTTAAAGCGGACTTTCATATTTTGAGGGAGGAATTTAGTGTCTATTTTAAACTGAATTTTCTGGTTTTCTAAAAACCTATTGTTGTTTTTTACAACTACCTAAAGTAAGAGATTTAACCAGTTTTATTATTGTTTGATAAAAGGCAATAAGTCCAAAGTGGTAAATCCTAAATTGTAACTTTTTTAAGCGGATTTTTTGAGATGTTAATAGGAGAGACAAGTAATTGAGCGCTGCAGTTCGCGAGTCGGAGGTGCCTGATGTCCAGCTTGTTTGTCTTAACTTTCATGTTTTCAACGCCGGCTTTTTGTCTGGGTCTGCTAAATCCTCAATGGGTGGGACTGGGAACTCGCAAGCGATCGACTGCCTTGTACGGCGGGTTGATGGCAGTTTCGTTCCTTGTGCTTGGGATTACAGCACCTAAGCCACCGCAACCAGTTTCCTCGGGGCTGCTGGCCTCAACTGAATCGCCAGAATTTAGAGTCAGCGCACCTTTGCGTTGAACGTAGCTGGGTATGCATATCACTTTTATGGCAGCATTACAAATAATTTTACCAGGACTTACGCCCGGTTGGGGCGAGAAACCTAGTTTTTTTAATAAAAATACTTGGTTCTACTCATTTACTGTAATTAAAAACTCCGGTTTCTCGGCGTCGGAGTGCGATCGCGAACTGTAGGAAAAAATCTTGGGTTTAGTAAGAAGAAATACACTCATAAACCGGGTTTCACCCGCGTAGGATATCCAGCGTTCTATTTACTTTGTAAATCATAGGGATTTGGGATTGGGTCTACGGATAAAGAAGGAAGTTCACTTCTCAGGACTTAGGCACAGGGATTAAAGAAATCGGGTTTTTTAAACAAATATCCTTCGTGATTACCCTCGTATTTTGGTAAAACAAACCCGGTTTCTGCGTCCTGGACTACTTCTATTTTTTACTGGTAAAGATCGCTATGTCTAATTTTTTCGTTTTAAGCTTTCTATTGTCGATCCCTGCCTTTTTTCTGGGTATTGTTAATCCGAAATGGGTGGCCGCACCAACCCGCAAGCGATCGGCCGCGATGTACGGCGGGTTGATGGCGGCTTCGTTTGTACTTGTTGGTGTAACCGCACCCAAACCGCTAAGCCAAGTTTCGGTGACGCCGGAGGCAACCGCTCCGCTAAAATCATCTCAAACCGCTAAGCCGTCACTGCTTTCGGCAGTGCCGACACCCAAGCCGGAGACTGCGAAAACGCTATTACAAACACCGAAACCTGCAATTTCTGCGGAGGTACCTGCACTTGCCAAACCAGATCCCGATCGCAAATTGCCATCTTCAGTCAAATCTGTTGAACGAACCGCAGAAATTGCTCTTGATGCACCACAGCAGCCAAAGGAAGATACCAAGAAAGTTATTTACGAGTCTTCTAAACCGAATGTTAAAAGTGCCGATTTTCCCAGTTGCGTTAACTCGGATTGCAATTGTTCTGACTTTGCGACTCAAGCCGAAGCGCAACAAGTGTTAGAGGCATATCCGGGCGATCCGTTTAAGCTCGATCGAGATAAAGACTCGATCGCTTGCGAAACGCTGCGTTAGATTCGATCTCAGTTCGCGATCGCAAAAACCCGGTTTCTTCATGTAATTTGGTCATATACGCTCGCTCGCGACACGAGAAACCGGGTTTTTTTGGGTAGCGTGCGATCGCGAACTGAATCTGCCAAAATCCTCGGTTAATGATGAAGGCTTTTTTCGGTGCTTGTACTGATTGGAAGATGGAAATCGATCGGCTAACATGATTTGATTGTTGAGCTTGCGGTGCTGGTGCGTCTATGACTTACAGCTTGAGAATTGTCGATTTGCCAACGAGTGAACGGCCGCGGGAGCGGCTGATGGCGGGTGGCCCGAAAAGTTTGGCTACTGCGGAATTAATTGCGATTCTGCTGGGTACTGGTCAGGGACAAGGCAAACTTTCCGCCGTCGGGCTCGGACAGTATATTTTAAATCAGTTGAGTTTGCATTCTCGCGATCCTCTGGCTGTGCTGCGCAGTATTGGCGTTCAGGAGTTGACGCAGATTCACGGGATTGGCCCTGCTAAGGCGACTTCGATTTTGGCTGCAGTGGAGTTGGGAAAGCGGGTGTTTCAGTCGCGGCCGCCGGAAATGGCTGTGGTTGACTCTCCGCAAGCGGCGGCGGATGCTCTGAGTCACGATTTGATGTGGCAGTCTCAGGAACGTTTTGCTGTGGTGCTGCTGGATGTGAAAAATCGGCTGCTGGGTACTCAGGTAATTACGATCGGCACGGCTACGGAAACTTTGGCTCACCCACGGGATATTTTTCGGGAGGTGATCCGCCAAGGGGCGACGCGGGCGATTATCTCGCACAATCACCCCTCGGGAATTGTGGAGCCGAGCCCGGAGGATATTGCTTTGACGCGGCAGTTGCTGGCGGGAGCGCAGTTTTTGTCGATTCCGCTACTGGATCACTTGATTTTGGGGAATGGGGATTTTCGGAGCTTGCGACAGACGACGACGCTTTGGGACGAGTATCCCCAGGGGGATTGAACTCTTATACTTAACTAATTTGATTGCTGTCATTAGTTATTTGTATCTTTGGGCTGCCGACGGCTGAATCACCTGTTACAGGAGGCAAATTTTGAGGCTGGAGTCCCGGGCGAGAGCGTGTTTTGGCTGAATGTCGCTGCTGATACTTAGTTTCGATCGCAACTCGGTTAATCTATTATAGGTAGGCTGAAGAGGTCGCTAATCCGATTTTTTTTTAGCATACTAAACGTATACTGAACCAGCACCTAAATACCCAGTTATTAAGAAATTCTTAAATGGGATGTAAAATACACGGTGTGGTGATAGGAGGAGAACGTGTTTCTGAGACTTGCAGAACAACACCGTAAATTCGTTCAAGATTTGGTAATGAACCTGCAAGCTTTAGCGATCGTGCTAGAGCATAGGGGTTATCTGGCATCCTGCTACACTTGCGGGGGTCAGATGAACAGTGCCTCATTTATGGTCAGTTTGACGGACAACCATCTGATTCGATTTTTAGTGTCAGATTACGGTATCACTTGGACTGAGATGCGGGACGACCGCGAACTCATGAAACTAGAAGGTGCAGAAGCGATTAATCAGTTACAAGAACTGGCAAATCTCGTAAAGTATCAAATCCAACCTTCGGAAGCTACTTTAGCGACGGCGCAGTGAGTGTAGCGATTGCACGGTTCCGAGGAAGGCGACGCAAGAAAGTGGGTGCTTGTCTGCTAAAACCGAATCCCCAGCGAGTTAGTTGATAGGGTTCATTTAGGTGCACAGCGATGGCTGCTCAACAGACAAGGGTGCTTTCAGGGTGCCTTGAGACTGTTTAGCGCTCAGTCGATCGAACTCTCATCGGGCAGACGGCATACTTTATGCAAAAAGTCTCAAACTTGGAACCTCTAGTTTTTTTCAGCAGTTGATTCTCCCTTGAGAGCGATTAGCAAAATGTAGAAGTGCGACTGCTCGTCGGCTGCGATGTTAATTTCTCACTTTGCCATTCAAAAGTCAAGGAATTGAAATTAACTTTGAGCAAGCAGGTAGGATTTAACATCCCGAGTGAGGATGAGGCTGTGAAGATTGGGTGAAGCGCAGACCAAGGGCTATGGCATACGGGCGATTCAGCAGTCAACTGCAAAGTCGGTAAGGCTTAATTCGAGCCATTAGTCTGTGCTTGGTTGAAAACATCTTCATTTGTCTAAAATTCCCTGTTTGTATAGTCGCGAATTCCATGAGACTGTTGGCGAATCAATACTTTGTTTCTTTGGGGTGTTTAATAATGAACCGCCAAGACGCCAAGTACGCCAAAAAGGAAGAAGAAAGTGGAAGAAGGATAGAAAAATTAATGGCGGGCAATTATCCGGACACGCTCTAAGAGGGGTGCGACGGGAGCAAATGTGAGGCGTCACCCTTCACGGATTCGCCAAGATCATCACCATCTTCGCCCGGAGCTTAAATTGACACCAATCCCCTTGCGATCGCCCCACCAAAGTGTTGCCAACCCTCTATACTCGTCCAATTTCCGGTTGCATCCGCAGTTGGGCCGACACCGGTCGATGCTCTGAACCGATTGCCGGTAAAACCTTGGCTGATTTCGCCCCCCAGTGCTGAGAATACCAAACATAGTCAAGCCTCACCAGGGGAAAAGTTAATTTCCAGTTTAACTGTTTAACCAGTAACTTCAGATCCCATCCGTTAGGAAAAGTAAAGCCAAAACCCACTCCTGCTGTTCGGAAAGCATCTTGCATAACCGCTTTCAAATAATAGTAGTCTTGAGACTGGTCAGTCAGATTAAAGTCCCCGGTGGCAATAGTCGGCAGCGTTTCTTTCTGGAGTCGCCGCACTAAATCTTGAATTTGTGCCGGTCGGTCGCCGTACTCGTAAACTGGGATCTTGAGGAAAGGCAAAATTTTATGCTGGCGAAACCACGGTGGAGTTGTTGAAATGTTATAAAGAACTACATCTTGCTGGTTCATCTCGATAATAGCTCGTTGCTGTGGTTCGTTCCCACCGGCTAGCCGTAACTTTTGGAAAGAGCGAATGGGATATCTGCTGAGAATCACATGGTATCCGCGCCCCAGGTGGTGCGGGTAGAATGCGGCCAACTTAGAGAATACTTCTGTGGCGTAATCCTCGTTAATTTCTTGCAAACAAATGAGGTCTGGTTTTTCTTCCTGAATCAGGTTAACCAAAGCTTGTCGGGATTCGCGATGCCAGCCGAGGTTGAGAGAAAAAACCTTGAGCGTTGGTTGGGAGTCACTGATGTTCGCCGGCTGGGGAGAAAAGTAAGTGACGTGTAGCCAACCCAGCAGGCAGAGGCTAGCCACAGATGAAACAATCGCGAACCAGCGTTTCTTTATGAGAAAAAACCCTAGAATTGGCAGCAGGAAGATTGGCAAGAAAATCCAAGGAACAAAATCCCCCATCAAGGCAACCGGCCACAGCCTGTCCCAAAAGATCAGTCTCAGAATCAGATAGCCGACAATCAGTGCGGAGTAGGCGTAGGCGAACAGTTGAGCAATTCGCTGCAAAAATCGGTAAGGCTTAATCATAGCGCCGTCTGCCATAGCATCCTCTTACTGGTGTGGGGACAAAAAACTGGATACTGCTCAGCTCAAATTAACTAAAATGGCAGATCCTCTGCTGAGGCTAGGCAATACACTTCTCCTGTGTCCGGTTCTTTTATTTTATACAGACTTCTGGCTGGAAACAGTGATTGAAAATCACGATTGGTATATTGCTATTTATAGTAAGTTGTTGGTTAAACCAAAATTAGCGATCGCAAAGTTAGGAATCTCAAGCAAATGATCGATCTCAGCGAACTACTAGAACCCATCGCCAGTCAATTTCGCAGTCTGGGAATTCCCGAACCAATTACCCATTGGGGCCACCCTGTAATGATGGGGATCGTGGTAGTGGCGATGGGCAGTTTTGTCGGGTATACGGGATGGCAAGGACGTTTGGCAACCGATAAAGATGTCGCACTAAAAAGTCGATCGGATCACCGCAAGCTGGCACCGTGGATGTTTCTGTTTCTAGCTTTGGGCTATACAGGCGGCTTGCTGTCGCTGGTGATGCAGCACCAGCCTGTCATGGAAAGCCCGCATTTTTGGACGGGTTCGGCAGTGTTGGTTTTACTGGCTGTTGGTAGCTTGATTTCGCTAACGGGTTTTGGGGGCGATAAGCCAGCACTGCGCGCGGTTCACGCTTATTTAGGCACGACGGCTCTTGCACTTATGGTGCTACACGCGGCTTTCGGTTTAAAATTGGGGTTGTCTATTTAACGCAGTACCGGTCTTTTGTCTTTTATCGTTCAGATTAGCTCCTCGATCCCCCCTAACCCATTAAAAAGATCTGTTAGGGGGATATAGACCAACTATCAAAGCGAAATTTGTCTGGGTTTTAAGCTTAAGTTGTTCCGCTTGGGAAATCAAACACAAAACTTACGCAAAAAGTGGTTTGACACGCTACATATAGCCCTAAGGTGCGGTGTACATAGCCCTACAGATAGCTGTAAGGTGCGGTGTGCATGGAACCCTACTTATAGAGGTTCTGCGTAAGTCCTTAAACTAACTTTATTTGTGACAGTAAAAATTGCTAATTACTTGCTAATTAATGAATCAAGCAACGGGTGTCATTTTCTGTCTTGCCTACATTTTGGGATTGATTTCTACAGCGGTTCCTTGGGGTAGATACGGGATACTTGCTTTGGGAATAGCGGTGGCGATCGCCCTGCCAAAATTGTTGCGAAAATTTACTAAAAATGCTGTCAAAGTCACCAAGAAAAGACGCAGCAGACAAAAAGAAAATGCTCTTGAAGAACCCTTAGAGGCGAGGGAAGAATTGAGTTTGTTGGAGATGCTGCCGAGAGCGAAATGGGTGTGGGCAGTTGCGGGTTTGGTGGCATTTCTAGCTAGCGTTTATTTTGCAGTTCGATCGCCCCAACCGGCAATAGATGACATCAGCAAAGTGATTCCGGCTGGCGGGAACACTCAAGAAGTGGCAGTGACAGTTCGCGGTAGAGTTGTCAGTACGCCCCGATTGACTAGATCGGGTCGATCGCAATTTTGGCTAGAAACAGATTTAGTTAGCGAAATCAACGGCGGCGAGGGAGGAGCAGTCGTAAACCGCCCAGTATCCGGTCAACTCTACGTTACAGTGCCCCTGCTGCAAGCAACGGGTTTGTACGCCGACAATACGATCGCAGTTGTGGGCTCTTTGTACAAACCGCAGCCGCCGTCGAATCCGGGGGCTTTTAATTTTCAAGCATATTTAGCCAGAGAAGGAGCTTTTGCAGGGCTCAAAGGGCGTCAAATTGACTGGACGAGAGAAAATGCGATCGCGGATGTAAATCGAGTTAACGGTCAAGCGGATGCTTTCTGGGAGCCAAGCGGAATGCGGCCATCGAAAATTCAAGCGATGCGGCAGCGGATCGTGCGATCGCAACTATCGCAGTTAAATGTTCCCGAAGGGCCCTTGATCGGTGCGATCGCCCTCGGCAAACAAGCCGTAGATTTACCTTACAACATCCGCGACTATTTTGTGCAGGCTGGATTGGCCCACGCGATCGCAGCTTCCGGCACTCAAGTTTCGATGGTTTTGGCTTTAGTTCTAGCTTTAACCAGGCGTTTTTCCAAACAATTGCAATTTTGTTTTGGCGTCGGTGCTTTATTTTTGCTCGTGGGATTAACTGGCTTTGAACCTTCAGTATGCCGCGCCGCTTTGATGGGATTTGGAACACTATTTGCTTTGGTGCTGAGCCGCCAAGTTAAGCCGCTGGGATTGCTGTTAATCGCTGCTACTATTTTACTGCTAGTTAACCCTTTGTGGATTTGGGATTTAGGTTTTCAACTGAGTTTTTTGGCAACTTTGGGGTTAATAGTGACGACGCCGCCGCTGATGGCAAAGTTAGATTGGATGCCGCCCGCGATCGCTTCGATTATTGTGGTTCCGATCGCGGCTTCAATTTGGGTGCTACCGCTGCTACTTTACGTTTTTAGCGTGGTATCACCTTACAGTATTTTAGTCAATATTATTGCGGCTCCTTTGCTGTGGATTTTGAGTATTGGGGGGATGGTTAGCGCTTTAGCTGGATTGATTTTTCCGCCGGCTGGCAGTGTTTTAGCGCAACTGCTGGACTATCCGGCAAAAGGGTTAATTGCGATCGCTCAATATTTCTCGCAATTGCCTGGTAATTCGGTAGCTGTCGGTCAAGTATCGGTGTTTCAGCTAATCGCGCTTTACAGTTTAATTTGCTGGGTTTGGATCGGGGGAAGAAGGAAGAAGGAAGAAGGAAGAAGGAAGAAGGAAGAGGGAAGAAGGAAGAAGGAAGAAGGAAGAAGGAAGAAGGAAGAAGGAAGAGGGAAGAGGGAAGAGGGAAGAGGGAAGAAGGGGAAAAACAGAGTTATCGCGCTGCCTGTTTTTTCTGCGGCTTGGATTTTACCGCTGGCGGTTGTGGCGGGAATTAGCATCATAGTTTTGCCAGCTTGGCACGTTCAAGCATCTTTATTTCAAGTTACTTTGCTGGCGACATCTGGCGAGCCTGTTTTAGTAATTCAAGATAGGGGAAAAGTGGCGCTAATTAATAGCGGTGATGAAAATACCGTAAGGTTTACAGTGTTGCCTTTTTTGCAGAAGCAAGGAGTTAATTCTGTGAATTTTGCGATCGCCACTCACGGTCATTTAGGTTTGAGCGGCGGTTGGGGAAAATTACTAGAACGCTTGCCAATTAAAACATTTTATGATAATACTGCTCCGAAACAAATTCACCGTGGCAACAATCAGGAATTTATGACGGCTGTGCAATCTCGCCAAGGTGTTTACTTTCCTTTAGAAACTAACAGTACAGTCGATCTGGGTTCGACGCGATTGCAGTTCGTGAATGCGGAGATTCCGGTGGTAGAATTCCTGGTGGGAAATCGAACTTGGTTGCTCGTCGGTGAAATGACACCGGAAGCGCAAAAAAAATTGGCAGCAACGGGAACCTTGAAGCCCGCTCAAGTGCTGTGGTGGTCGGGAAAAACCCTGACGGCTGAGTTATTAAGCGCGGTTGGGCCACAAGTGGCGATCGCATCTGCTAACGAAATCGACCCAGAAACCGTCGCCCAACTGCGCCAAAACAAAACCCAAATATTCTGGACAGGGCGCGACGGAGCCCTCCAGTGGACGCCAGCAGCCGGATTTAAGACCACCCTAGAATCTGAAGAAAATCAAACTTCTTTTCTGTAAAGATTTACAATGTGGCGCACTGTGCGGTAAAATACTTTTAGCTCACATCTCAAATCAATTGGAGAGGTGGCAGAGCGGTTGAATGCGGTAGACTCGAAATCTACTTTAGGGGTGACTCTAACGTGGGTTCAAATCCCACCCTCTCCGTTTTTCCTTTAAAAATCAATATTTCTGGCATCTCCCTGCTTAAGATACAACCAGCAAAATAAGATAACTTGGTATATTTTATGGGAGCTTTTGCGGAAGATTTGCGGAAGATTAATGATTCCCTAGATCGAGTCCAGATCTGATCCAAGGGGAAGAGGTTTTACTTGCGAGCCACTTTCCCACCTCAGCCCGGTCATGGTGATAAACCGAAACGGTATGAGATTAGCAATGGATATGCAGCGCATTCAGAGGGGCTGAGATTTGCTAAAGCTAAGGCTCTATGAAAATTGAAGCTCAGCTATTGCGTGGAATATTTGATTGGACACCGTGGGTCAACGGCAAGCAACAACCAATGGAGCACTTGCCAAATTTGCGCGCCTCGAAGTTAAATTTACTGAATTAGTCGCTGGGTGCAGATCTAAAATGCCCAGGGATTTGCCATTGGATTAAGAAATTGAAACGATGCGCAATGCGATCGCCAATCTTGGTTGGGAATCGGTCTTCGGGATGTTGGCTGCCTGTGGTCTGCGCTCGCATCAAATCTTTAAACTCGACTGCTCTGAACTTGAATCTTAACCGGGCTGGCTGCTAGTGCTACCTGATAGCAAAACTGCCGATCGCCTTATTTTGCCGTTGCGACCTATCTGCCGATCGGAGTGGAAGTTGTAAAACGTGAAGTTGCCAAACATCAAAACTGATGGCAAGAACAATCAAGAACTTGGCGAGAAAATTACTTCCGGCATCCGCAACCAAGGCGTTGACCTAACGCCTTACCATTTGTGTGATGCCTCTGCTTTTCGCGGGTCAGTTCTAGGAATTGACCCGGCGATCCTAGCTCGATCGATGGTTCACTCACTACAAGTTCACTGCGACAAATATCATCATCACATCAGCAAAAGGGATTTTGAAACCGCTTGAAAGCGAGCCAAAATTAACACTTTTATGGGCTAATAGATTGGATATTTCGCTCCCAAGAATTCACACTCTACCAATTTTATATGAAGTTGCATACTAGAATAAAAATACTGTTTAAAGGTGATTAGTTATGGCACGCCAACTGATTATGGCGATCGCAGAAAGTGGAGAGAGTTTGGACCAACAAATAAAAACCAGTCTCACTGCTAGCGAGAAAGAATGATTGCAAATGTTATGCTGAGCTAAAACTGGAGAAATCACGATCGCATAAGACCCTTGCCGAACCTTTCGGACGCGATGCTTCAACGGTAACGGGCGTGGCTGCAAAAGTATCGTCAAGGAGGATTGTCCCAATTGTTGGTAGTCAACAGTAAAAGAGTGAAAATCGCCCCACTTGAGTCTGCTAGGCTCTCGCCGGATTGCCAGAAACATTGCATTCGCAATTTATCAAACAAAAATTCAAAGGAAAAGTGTTTCTGACACTTATGGAATTACGCGAACGACTGGCAGCAAGTTCTACAACAAATCACCCCTAAACTGTGGCAGTTCGCTATCTTCTTACAATTTCATTTTTGAAGCTTTATTCTATGCAGCTTCATATTAATTTGGTATTAGAAACGAGCGAAGTTTATATTGTCGGGATAGATGCTCCTGCTGTTGTTAAAAACAATTCTCAACTTATGACCAACTGGCAGGCTGTGCGAAGTAAATTTGGATACTCTGGGCCATACACCCAAAATTGGTTTTGGTTGTAAATGATATCTAGCACCATTGTCAAGAACAGGCTTTCCGATCTGTTCCACAACACATCAAGTTTCTTGTGCGGTGAGCCCCAGAGCCCGTCCGTGAAAGTTTTATTGAAAATGGTGCTAGATGTAAGATACAACTAACTATTTTCGGCAAGGACTAAAGGACACCCGGTGAAAGACAGATACACCGCAACGTTGCAAAGCTAATTTATGTTTAGCAGTGCCATATCCTTTGTTATTTGTCAAGTCATATTCAGGGTACTTAACAGCCATCCGCAGGATTAATTCATCGCGCCAAACTTTCGCCACAATACTAGCAGCAGCAATCTGAATCGATCGCGAATCGCCCTTTACCATCGTCTCTTGCTCGATCGACAAATTGGGAATCCTTTGATTCCCGTCAACCAAACACAAATCAGGAGTAACATTCAGCTTCAGAATTGCGCGTTTCATCGCCAACAAAGAAGCCTGCAAAATATTCAAACGATCGATCTCCCGCACCGAAGCCGCACCAATTTGGCAGTCAACCGCCACAGCCCGGATTTTTACGGCTAACCGACTCCGGGCTGCGGCACTTAACTGCTTGCTGTCGCGCACCCCGCAACTTGCTAATTCAT
The DNA here is from genome assembly GCF_036701085.1 of Microcoleus sp. Pol7_A1. Lineage (NCBI taxonomy): Bacteria > Bacillati > Cyanobacteriota > Cyanophyceae > Oscillatoriales > Microcoleaceae > Microcoleus > Microcoleus sp. Pol7_A1. Next base: position 108,023 of record NZ_JAUBQD010000008.1, on the reverse strand, counting down.
CGAGAACTTCGTCGGGCAAAATGCAGGCGGCAGCCACCACCGGCCCGAACAAAGCCCCTCGTCCGACTTCATCCACACCTGCAATTACCAGAGTGTTAGAGGGAGAGGGGGAAAGGGGAAGATGGAAAGATGGGAATAGAGTAAAAATTTCTACTTCTTCCTTGTTCCCTCGAACCTCGGATTTCTTCCTTCTTCCCTCGGACTTCATATCACTCATCCAAAACGGCTGACGAGCGACGCCTGCGCCGCCGGTTGATAGCAGGCTCCTCGGGTTCGCTGGGTTCGCTGGGTTCGCTGGGTTCGATCGATTCATGCGGCTCGATCGATTCATGCGGCTCGATCAATTCATGCGGCTCGATCGATTCATTCGACTCATTGAGTTCAAACGGCTCATAGGATTCGTCCATCACATCGCTGGTTTCCTCGATATGAGCAAAATCATCAGTTTCGTCGATCGAACTCTCGCCGTAAATTTCAGCCTCATCATCCTCAGAAAATACAGGCTCAGCTACCGACATTTCTGGATAATAATCGCGTTCCTGTGCATTCTCAGCAGGCGCCGCCGGTTCAAATTCAAATTCGAGCTGCTCGAAAGGCGGCTTGTTCGGGGCCGCTCCCGGGAGAGTCACCGAAACGATCGCATTCTTAGGATTTTTGACGCTGCGATCCGTAAGCACCAAAGGAGAAACTCCCATCAGCGCATAAACATCTTGCTCCTCCGCCGTCATTTCCACCGAAATCACCTCCGGAGGCTCCACCATCGGCTTCATCAACTCAGACTTAGCCGGACGCACGCGATCGAAATCCTCGCGCCTGCCAACAGTCGCCATATTCACCAACCCGAAGCCCTCCGAAGCTGCCCGGATACCGGGGGGTGCCAGATACTCAGAGCGCGTCTCCGCAACGGGCGCGCTCGAAGTATTCGGCAGCCGCAACTTGCTGCGCACCGGTTCCTCCTCCACCGGGAGGGCAAAAGGCTCTTCACCAATCCGGCGGCGGCGGCGGCGTCTCGTTCCGTTCCCCAAATCCTGATAGCTGGGATGGTTGAGCAAGTCCAAAGGCGAGGCGTTGCTGCCGGTCTCAAAATCCAAACTTTCGCTCTGAGGTTCCCAAGCAGCCCGAGCAGGTTCTGGGGGGCGTTCTTCCCGCACTGGTGCAGGAGTTGCAGCAGCCACAGGCGTCAAGCTGCGGCGTTCCAATCCTTCGGGCAAATTCAACAAAACGCGGTTCGACGTAGCAACAGTGCGATCGCTCGATTCCCGCACCGCTGCGGCGAAGTCTTCTTCCCCGGGCAGTTGCACCAGATGACCCAACCCGCTGCAAGTAGGGCAAGTGTGGCCGAACAACTCATAAATATTTTGACCTTGGCGCTTGCGGGTCAGTTCTACCAGTCCCAATTCCGACAGTTGAGCGATTTGCGGCCGAGCTTTGTCAGCTTTGAGAGCTTTATTGAAATGTTCCAGCACCTGCAACTGATCGCGGCGGGATTCCATGTCAATAAAGTCAACAATAATCACCCCGGCAATATTGCGCAACCGCAGTTGTCTGGCAATTTCCGTTGCTGCTTCGCAATTTGTCCAGAGTACCGTTTCCCGAGCCGTGGCCGATCGAGTAAACGAGCCAGAGTTGACATCGATCACCGTCAGCGCCTCAGTCGGCTCGATAATCACATAACCCCCCGAAGGCAAATCAACCCTCGGTCTGAGGGCTTCTCGAATCGCAGCGTTAACGCGGAAAAATTCTAAAATCGAGGCGCGCTCTCGGTGGTGGTCGATCAAAACTCCCGCAGGCAGTTTACCGCCGTTCCAGCTCATCAACTGCTGCTTCACCCGCTTAATTCCATTTTGCGAGTCCACCACAATCCGATTCACGTCACCGCTGAACATATCCCGCAGCACCCGCTGGATAAAATCGTCATCGCGGTTGAGCAGTGCCGGTGCCCGCGAGGTACCGCCTTCGAGTTGAACGGCTTCCCACTGTTTTTGGAGGACTTCCAAATCTTCCATGATCGCTTCTTCAGTCATCCCTTCAGCTTCGGTGCGCACCAGCAGCCCCATCCCGGCCGGTTTCACCAAAATAGCCAGGGCTCTAAGGCGGTTGCGCTCGGCTTCCGACTTGATCCGCCGTGAAAGATTGACTCCCCTGCCGTAGGGCATCAGTACCAAATAGCGGCCCGGCAGGGTAATGTTACCTGTCAGCCGGGGGCCTTTGCTGCCCGTCGGTTCTTTCATCACCTGTACCACCACTTTCTGCTGGGGGGTCAGGAGTTCTGTAATAGCTCCTGCCGAGCGTTTAAGGCGCAGCGGGCCGAGGTCTGTTACGTGCATGAACCCGTTACGTTCTGGGTCGCCAATATTGACAAATGCCGCATCTATCCCGGGGAGTACATTCTCGACAATTCCCAAGTAAATGTCGCTGACTTGGTGGCTGCCTGTGGCTACCACAAGTTCTTGGATTTGATCTTCTGAAAAGACGGCAGCAATGCGATGCTGCTCTGCTATAACTATCTGCTTTGTCATTCAATTTCCTCACAAAACTGGCAGCAAGTTAGAGACACTTACGCACTCATAGTGCCTCTGACTTTGACTGTAATTAGTAGTAGCTTGAAGAGTTATGAGCTGTGAGTTGGTGCAGGGAGGAAGGAAATTTAACTGTTGACCGTTCACCGTTCACTGTTAACTGTTACAGATAACTGTTCATTGTTAACGGTTCACTGTTACAGATAAAGTAGTTAAACCCGCCCGTACAGAGTTATGAGTTATGCTCAGCAGATAAATCTGAGAGATAGAAATAAGGAGGCTTTTATCGAGTTAGTAATATTGAGTTTTGAGTTGAGAATTGCGAAATCAATACTCAAAATTCAACACTTAGAACTCTTCCTTTGAACTCAGGGAATAAATTCAGTGACACCGTACCAATTTCTTAACACACAACTTAACACTACGAACTGATAACTCCGCTTGCGTGGTGGTTGAGGGCTGGTTTTGAGCGAAAGTAGGTAGGAGTGAAAGCGCCTAGACTTTTGTTGAATTCTTGCGCGATCGCACTCAACACACCCCTGATTGGCATTCGACTGCAACCTCCGCCCCTGCCAACCCTAAAACCTCGTCAATCGATTTTAGATTTTAGATTTCAGATTTTAGATTTTAGATTTACTCCACAGATGAATCTGGGAGATTAAACTTTAGTCTAAAATCTAAAATTTTTGGTTCTCTACGACTTAAGTCGGGGGCTTATCTCCGTTTTTTGACGGGTCAGTCGATTTTAGATTTTAGATTTTAGATTTTAGATTTACTCCACAGATGAATCTGGGAGATTGAACTTTAGTCTAAAATCTAAAATTTTTGGTTCTCCACGACTTAAGTCGGGGGCTTATCTCCGTTTTTTGACAGGGCAAAAACATCTATTGTTGAATACCCGCTCTGCGGCTTGAACCGTTAGATTTTTGAGTAAGCCGACGGCCGACAACCAGTCGATCGGTCGAAATTAATCGCTAAATTTGGTTCATACCCCGCTCCTGCGGGTTTGGCGCTAGATTTAGCCTGTGAATGTACAACAAAAAGGCTTGAAGTCTTGAACAGAAGCAATTTGCACCCAGCCCGCGTTGCTGGTTGACGAGGGCGGCGAGCGACTAAAGCGCTCGAGCCGCCGTGGCTTCCATAACAAGCGATTATAGCGTGAAACGAAACATCCCGATCGACTAGAGCCGAAGGTGAATATTCCACCACAGCTCCCCTATTTTAACCATAACCCAGTATTAGCTGACTACGCTCAACCTGCTGAAGCTGAATTTGCTGCTGGCTGACTTGTTCGAGCATGAAAACAATATGTTCTGGCTTTAGCAAGTTGCCGTCGCTGCGACAACTGCCGGTAAAGCGCAAGACGGCTCTACTTTCGGATGTACAGCCAGAGGCAGAGGTGCTGCTTTCTGCTTTCTGATCTACAAGTTCTAGTTTGTGCAGCCGATCGCGCAAATTGACATCCTGCGTCTTTCCCGACTTAGTAGTGTGCACCCGCCAAAAAGCCTCGGTTTCGGCGATCGTCTTGACCCAAGCTTCCCAGTTGGCATCAGGAGCCACGGAGACAGGAGCAGAATTTTCACGGTCTGATTCACCATTTTCTGTCAACGAACCCGCTACAGCGACAGTAATCACGTACTCCGCTGCTTCCAACAACTGACTGGCAGAAGGAGCCTTGAGATCGATCGACTCAACCTTGTAAATCGGAATATTTTCCGGCAGCTTAGCGGCCAACTTTTCCCGAAAACTCTCAATATCGATCGGCTCAGTTAGCTCAAAGTCGGCAATTTCCCCAGTGCTGGTAACGCCCAGAGGCAGAGCATTTGCCAGAGAAATCCGAGGGTTCGGGTGGAACCCGCCGGTAAAAGAAATGGGCAAATCAGCTCTGCGGACTACTCGATCGAGCAATCGGAGCAAATCCAAATGACCAACCAAAGCCATATCGCCCACCTTCCCGAACCAAACCCGCAAACGCTGTTTCCGCTCCGTATTCGGCACGAACTCCCCAGCAAACTCTGGAATTGGCAGCGCATCCACAACCACATTGTGTCCGAAATCGGTGCCGCAAACCCCGCAGCGCGAACACCCTTCAAAGGAACAGTCGGGAACCGTCGCTGCTTCTAAAGCCTTTTGCAAGTCAATTTTCAGCCAGTTTTTGTCGATTCCCGTATCTAAGTGATCCCAAGGCAGGGCCCGATCGAGAGAGAGAGGGAGATAGGGGGAGAGGGGGAGAGTGGGGGAGAGGGAGAGGGCGAGATCCGGAGAATTGGGAAAATCTTCCTTGATTTCTCTTCTTTCTTCCTTCTTCCTTCTTCCTTCTTCCTTCTTCCTTCTTCCTTCTTCCTTCTCCTCTTCCTTCTCAAAAAGATTCCACTCGCCGCTTTCGACTTGGCGGTATTTCCAGGTAAGGCCCGACTCATCGATCGCCTGAGTCCAAGCTTTGTAAGCCTGATCCAAACTTTCCCACCACGCATCCATACCCGCGCCAAGTTCCCAAGCGCGGCGGACTACAGCAGCCAAACGCCGATCGCCCCGTCCGACAAAATCCTCCATTGCCGAAATCCGCACATCAGTGTAATTCACCTTGACGCCCCGCATCCCCCGAAATTCTCCCTTCAGGAGTTTTTGCTTGCGGGAAAACTCAGCAGTAGAAACCGAGTGCCACTGAAAAGGAGTGTGAGGCTTAGGCGTAAAATTAGAAATTGTCAAGTTAAAATTCAGTCCCCGCCGGCCATCGAGCCTGCATTCGCGGTGCAGCCAGCGGACTGTTTCGGCGATGCCCAGAACATCAAAATCTGTTTCCCCAGGCAAACCGATCATAAAATACAGCTTGATTTTATCCCAGCCGCGATCGACCGCAGTTTTGACACCCCGGAGCAATTCTTCGTTTGTCAAACCTTTGTTAACTATGTCGCGCATCCGCTGAGTACCAGCTTCCGGGGCAAAAGTCAAACCGCTTTGCCGCGTGCCGCCGAGAATGTCGGCAATATTATCGTCAAATCTGTCAACCCGCTGGCTGGGTAGAGACAGAGAAATATTTTTATCTTTCAGGCGATTTTTGATTTCCATCCCGACTGCTGGGAGTGCCAGATAGTCGGAACAACTGAGGGAAAGCAGGGAAAACTCGCTGTGCCCGGTGGCTTGCATCCCCTGTTCGATCGCCTCTACGACTTGCTGCGGTTCGACATCGCGCGCGGGGCGAGTCAGCATTCCCGGCTGACAGAAGCGACAGCCGCGGGTGCATCCCCGGCGGATTTCTACTGTCAGTCTGTCGTGTACTGTCTGGACGTAGGGAACCAGGCCGATCGAATAAGCTGGTATCGGAGTCGCCACGCGGCGCAGAATTCGTTCTGGAACTTGCGGGCGGTTGGGATGAACAGAACCGTCGGCCGCCATATCGTAAAATTGCGGGACGTAGACGCCTGGAATTTGCGCTAAATCCAGCAGCAATGCTTCTCGGCTCAAATTATTAGTTTTGCCTTCTGCCAAAATCAAGCCAATTTCTGGCAGCAATTCTTCTCCATCTCCCAAAGCGATGAAGTCAAAAAAGTCAGCGTAGGGTTCGGGATTGGAAGTTGCTGTTTGCCCGCCAGCAAAAATCAGCGGCATTTGACCGTTTTGGTCATTTGTCGCTCTTTCTTGCCAAGTTAGAGGAATGCCGGCTAAATCCAGCATTTCCAGAATGTTTGTTGCTCCCAGTTCGTAGCTGAGGCTGAAGCCCAGAATATCAAATTCTGTGAGCGATCGCCTGGATTCTACCGCAAACAGGGGAGTTTTGGTCGATCGCAGTTTTGCTGCCAAGTCTGGTGCGGGCAAATAAGCTCGATCGCACAACTGCCTCGGCAAGGCATTCAAAATGTTGTAAAGGATGATGTGCCCCAGATTGGAAGCACCAACTTCATACACTTCTGGGTAAGTGAGCACCCAGCGCACAGACGCCCCGTCCCAATCCTTGTGGGCAGCCCCCAATTCGTTTCCCAGATAACGAGCAGGCTGATTGATTTCTGCTGAAAGTAATTCTTCGACTTTTACTGCCACGGCTCGACTCGCTAAATATCTGCGACTCTTAAGCAGCCTACCTTAAAATCTGCCAACACGCCAACGACAGTCCTCTGTCTTTTGGGGCATTTAAGCGAATTTACTGGGTTTTGTTGCTTGTTTTCGCCGAGGAGGAACCTCTACCAGTGCTGGTTTTCGCAGGAGTTTTCGGCTTCAAAGCTATCCACATTGTCAAATATCTCAAAAACTCGATCGAGTTGACTGAGTTCCAGAATCATCCTAATCCCGGGGGATACCGAGCAAATACTAAACCTGCGCCCCATTCTTTTCGCCTGCTTGAGGCCCGAAACCAATGCCATCAAACCGGCACTGTCAATAAATGTTACTGCGCCCAAATCTACGAGTACCGCTACAACCCCGGGGGCTGCAATTGCTGTGATGAGTTCCCGTCCGAATTCTCCGGAGGTGGCTGCATTCAGGTGGTCTAGGGGTCGAATCACCGTAATTGGTTTATGGGCAAGAAGTGTCTGCATAATATGTCAAACCTATGGTTGCTACGTATTTTCAACTACTGCGCTGGACAGGTGTAAGCCTAAACCTACTTGATTACTCTGAGCCTAACTTACTATAAGGGAAACCGACCAGTTGTTTTCAGTATTTTTACGTAATCTTTATTTATTGACTGTTTTTTATGAAATTTTGCGTAAGATTTGCGGAGGAAAAGTAAGCTACTATACTATTTTTTATTTATGCCAGTAGGTTTAGTATTGGTAAGTGTAAACATTGCGATCGACCTTGCGCTAGCTGTTAGGTTAAACTGAACAATGTAATTGGAATCACTTGTTAGTTCTGATTTAGATCACTTGCTCGCTGGACTGTTCAGAGGAAAATAAAACTGTACGGAGTTCTCCGACCTACTATGCAAGCAACTCATGCTATTCGTCAACTTGTAGAAAAAGCCCTCTACATTAAGCAGTTGACACCTGACATTGAAAACGAAATCAACTACGAGCTCACCCGTTTGGGGTACATCTCGGATATTGATTATGAGGCTTTAGAGTTATTAATGGATGAAATGGATGCTGGCAGGGTGCAATTGGTATCTACCTGTGGATAGTTGCAACGGGACGACCAGTGAATATCAAAGAGGGGAAAAATCCTTGCACGCCGGGAAATAGAGGAGTGTCAGAAGCCTTGACCCCAGCAGAATATTTTCCAACTTAAGCAGCTAGTTACTGAAGTTGAGATTTGAGGAGATACTGTTAAGGGCGATCGT